>CAZHPL010000162.1:0-7125 GCA_964534495.1 uncultured Lishizhenia sp. | reverse complement strand
AAGAATCTAAGGCCCGTAATGCCCAATTTTGATACCTATTTTTCCTAGAAGCGTCTGTTTCTTTCTCCGCAATTTGCAAAAGTCCCACTGCAATTTCGGCTGAGGCTCTCAAAAACAAAGAATGCGGTTGATAATTTGGAGGAGACATTCCTTTTGCTGCTTTCCATAAATTAGCATAGATGTTTGAGTCTAAATCAATCAGTACACGCGAAAGTGAAATCGCATCCGTTAAATTCTCCCAGTTTTCATTGTTTACAAGCGCAAAATAATTTTCAGGTGCTTCTGGAATTCCAGCTTGATTTCCAAAGGCTGATTTAAGCAGACTGCTCAAGGAATCAATAGCATTCAAATTTTCCTGTTTAAGTGCTGAATCTAATGGAATTAACAAATCATTAATTGCAGCTGATTGAAGAGGATTAAGACTTTGAACCGCACCACACGATTGGCCGAAAGAAAATCCAACTCTTAAGACTGAAAGAGCAAGTAGGAAAATAAATCTATGACGAAATAAAAACATATTTGAGAACAAAGTTTCAATTGAAATTTATCGAGGAATAATAAGAACAAATATGTAGATAATTATCCGAAAGGTAAAATGGAGAAATGTAATCTCTTAATTTTGTCAAATGCGTGTCCTTACTCTATATGTTTTTCTAATCTGTTTTTCATTTCTTTCACATGCAAAAGAAGCAAATGCTGGTAACATTGCTGAGTTACAAAAACAAGTTGAAGAAGCAAAACAACTGAATATCAATGGGGAATATGAGCAGTCCATTTCTTTACTTACTTCTGTTTTAGAAAAATCAAAAGCTCTAAAAGAGGATGAAACGGAAGGTGATATTCTGCTAGAACTTGGGAAAAGTTATCAATTGAACATGCAACACGCAACAGCTTTGCGGTATATTCAATCAGCCAAGTTTATTTTTCAAAAACTCAAAAACAAAGACAAGCATATTCGGTCGGTTGTTTATTTGATGGAATATTATCGCAGTATTTCAAAACTTGATTTGGCTACAAAGTATAAAAACGAAGCATTCAAACTAGCAAAAAATGTAAAACTTAGTGCACTAACTGAAATTCTCCTTTATAATCGTGCGGCTGCTATTGAGTCTGAAACACTACATCCGAAACTATCTTTCGAGCATTCAACGCATGCAATTGCTTTGTCGGAAAAAAATAAGTTGCCTTATCTATCGGCTGTTTCCGAAAACGAAATCGGTTTTTACTATGAAAATACTTTGGATTTTAAAAAAGCAATTTATTATTACCGATTAGCTCAAAGAAATTGGAAACTAACCAACGCAATTCGTGATTATGTAAATGTTACTGAAAATATTGCCCGCGTTTACCGAAAAATGGGGAATTACAAAGAAAGTAATTCCATTGCGTTTGAGGCAATGAAACTGGCAGAAAAAAATAATTGGTGGACCAACTTGCAATCCATTTACTTGCTGATTGAAGGAAATTACTATTTGCTCGACAACAAGGAAAAATCTTACTTCTTTAAAGCACGAAGTTTACAAGCACAAATCGCAACCTACAAAAAAGAAAATGCTCGAGAACTAAAAGAGCTGATTCAGAAATACGAAACGGAGAAAAAAGATCGAGAAATCGAACGTCAAAAAGCAGTTTTAAAATTAGTGAATAAGAACTATGAAAATGAACGTAAATACTCCATTGCTTTGTTTTGGAGTTTTCTTTTTTTATTAATGTTGTTACTATGGATTTTGTATTTATTCCAAAACAGAAATAAACTTTTGAAAGTACTTAAAAATAAAAAAATCGAACAAGAACAAATTAACATACAACTTTCTGAAGCATTAGCTGAATCAGAAGTATTGTTGCAAGAAGTGCATCACCGAGTTAAAAATAACTTGCAAATTATCAGCTCTTTGATTGAAATGGAAATGATGTCAAACAAAGAACAATCAAAATCGGATAGTTTAGAAGACATCAATCGCCGCGTTAACGCTATGTCACTTGTGCACCAACTTTTATACAACGAAAAACAAATCGGAAGTATTAAAGCGAGAGACTATTTCGAAAAAATGGTGAAGGGCATAGACAAAATGGTGAAAACGGAAATGGTTTCAATAGAAATTAAATTATCAGTGGACGATGTTGATTTAGATGTTAACAAGGGCATTTATTTGGGAATGATTTTATCTGAGTTGATTTCGAATTCGTATAAACATGCCTTTAAAATAATAGAAGAACCGAAAATTTTTATTGATTTACACCTAGATGAAAAAAAGTGGATTCATTTTTTATATAGAGACAATGGCATTGGTATTCAAAACATTAAAACCGTTTCAATGAACATGGGGTGGCGATTAATCCAAATTTTCTCCGTCCAACTAAAAGGGAAACATACATTTGAGACAAAAGAATCATTTACATTTGAACTATCATTTCCAATTGAAAAATGAACAATTCACGCATTTTAATTGTCGAAGACGAAGGAGTTATTGCCGAACATTTGAAACTAATTCTTGAAAATTCTAGTTTCAATAACATTCAAGTTGCGCACGAAAAATCAAGTGCTTTGAGTTCAATTCACAATGAAAAGCCAGACTTAGTACTATTGGATATTCGTTTAAACCAACATTTAGAAGGTATTGAAATCGCCAAAGATATTAATCAACATCAACCCGCTCCATTTATTTTCATTACAGCTCATTCAGACCAATCCATTTTACAAGAAGCATTAGCAACTAAACCCGTTGGATTCATAACCAAACCTTTTAAAAATACAGATGTTGTTGCAGCAGTTAACATTGCATTAGCAAACAATCAAAAAAATATTCCATTCAAGTTCAAAGATGGATATGATGAAATTATCCTATCTCCTGATGAAATTTTATTTGTTAAAAGTGAAAAAAACTACATTGATATCATTTGTAAAGACAAACGATTTTGTTTGCGCAATTCACTCGATTGGTTTATGAACGAAATTCAAAACAAACACTTTGTTCGTGTTCATCGCTCGTATGTTGTCAATATGAATCATGCATATAAAATGAATTCCAACGAAATAGTTATCGCTAATTTTTCAGTTCCCATTTCTAGAACAAATTATCCAACAGTAAAAAGTTATTTCGACTAAAAACAAAAGAAGCTATTTTGATTTTGCATTAAAGGGATTTATGTCAATCATATACAAAATCCTGTCAATTGCAACAAGATAATTATTGCTCCATTTTGAGCAAGTATATTCGCGCAAAACTCAATTTATGCACAGAATATACATCTTATTGCTTCTTTTAATTACGATTTCAGTGCCAAGCATTGCACAAAAGAACAAAGCTACAACTCCGTCACAAAATCAATCATTACGTACAAAATATGCAAATGCAGTAAAATACAGTGATGTTAATACAGCTATCTCTGCTGCACACGATCTTTTGAGTTTAGAAGGTGAAAGCAGTTCATATAAAGACACATTAGCAGGACTTTACTATCAAGCTGGAAACTATTACAGTTGTCACTTGATTTGCAATGAGTTGTTAAAAAACAAAACGAACGATACTTTACTTTTAGCATTAGATGCTTTTTCATTGAAAAATCTTGGTGCCAAAAAAGATGCTATTGATGCCTACGAAAAATTATTTGCTTTATCTAAAAATCAAGTTCACGGTTATCAATTAGCATATTTACAATATGAAATCATGCGTTTGGCAGAGAGTAATATTACCATCAACAAAGCGTTGAGTTGTCAACCCACGAAGGCAGAAATCACATTTGACAAAAATGATAAATCAACACAAAACGTTCCTTTGACTGCAGCTTTGTACAATCTCAAAGGACTTGTGTTATATGGTTTAAAAGATGAAGCAGAATCTAAAAAAGCATTTGATGAAGCCTTGAAAATCCAACCTGATTTTGAAACCGCCGAATTGAATAGAAAATCAATTGAAGCGATCAATAAAAAATAAAATGCAATCTAACCTACTACTTTCTATTGCATTTTTATGTCTTTCTGTCGTTTCTTTTTCACAAGAAACGATTGTAAACAATGGTGGATTTTCTATTTTTCCTGGAGCTGAAATTGGCGTTTTTTCTGATTTTAAAAATGACGGTACTATTTCTTCAACCGGTGGTACAGTATATTTAGTAAAAGATGGCATTCAAGATATTTCAGGAAGCTCGAAATACACTTTTTATAATCTTGTCATTAACAATTCCAATGGTGTTACACTCAGAAATCAATTAGAAGTTCAAAATCTTTTGACCTTCTTACAAGGAATAATTACAACAGACAAAACCAATAACGCAACCCAGTTTGTACATTTTTTAGATAATGCAACGACAACTGGAGCATCTAATTTAAGTCATGTTGATGGTGTTGTCGTTAAAACGGGAAATGATGCTTTTAATTTTCCTGTAGGAAACAGTCAACAAGTACAGATTCTTGGAATCAGTGCACCCGAAAGTAATTCCGACAGTTTTGTGGTGTATTACACGTATAACAATCCTGATAGCTCCAACTACAATACACAATCTATGGATAATGGGATTGTAACCGTTAGCAAATGTGAGTATTGGTTGATGAAACAAGCAAACGGTAGTTCTTGTGTAAATGTAACCTTGGATTTCGATGAAAACTCATGTGGTGTCTATCAACCCAATGAACTTTTAGTTTCTTCTTGGGATGGAAGTACTTGGACCAATTTAGGGAACCAAGCAACTTCTGGTAGCACCGATTATGGAACGGTAGAAAGTTCGCAATTCTGTGGTACGAGTAATACATTTACTCCTTTTACATTGGCGTCATCGACAATTAATAATCCATTACCCGTAGAATTATTGAATTTCAATGCGGTCTTGTATGACCGTAAAGTTTATCTGAATTGGCAAACTGCGTCCGAAAACAACAATGATTATTTTTTGATTGAAAAAAGTCAAAACGGCGTAGACTTTGAACCATTTGATCAAGTGGATGGTGCAGGAACAAGTACAGATTTATTGTCCTATTCAACTATCGATGAAAATCCTTTTTTAGGAACTTCTTATTATCGTTTAAAACAAGTGGATTTTAACGGGGAATTTTCGCATTCTGAAACGCGCGTTGTTGTTTGGAACGATAGCAAATCAAGTCTATTAATCTATCCAAACCCTAGCTCGGGTATTGTCAATTTTGTTACTTCAGAGACCTTAAACTCATTTCAAGTATATGCATCAGACGGTAAATTAATTCTTGATGAGCCGTTTGATACCTTTTTGACGTTGGATTTACCTTCAGGAGTTTACACCATTCAGTATTCATCCAATACTAAAACAGAAACCAAAAAAATAGTTATCACTAACTAAATTACTACTAATCATTATTATGAAAAAAATCATTTCAGCGGTTGTTTTCTTGCAGTTATGTACTTCATTACATGCGCAGTTAAAAGTGGGTTCAAATCCAACAACCATCAACAGTAACTCTGTTTTGGAATTGGAGTCTACCAACAAAGGACTTTTGCTTCCACGAATTGCTTTGAGTTCAACCAACAGTGCGTCTCCTCTTTCATCGTTTGTAGCGGGTATGATCGTTTACAATACTGCAACTGCAGGTGATGTTACCCCTGGTTTTTATGTGGCAAGTTCTTCAAGTTGGACAAAAATTGATAATGTTAGCCCATCAACATTATATTCAGCAGACGGTTCAATTCCTGCCTCTACAACAAGAGCTGTGACATTTGCAAGTAGTAGTAATTTGAATTTTGATGCAAATACACTCTACATAGATGGTAACAATAATCGAGTTGGTATTGGGACAGCAACGCCATCTAATACATTACACGTAAATGGAACTGCTCAATTTGTCAATGGCGCAACGATTTCAAATTTTAATAGTGGAACGTGGATTAACTTACCGACAACAGGTTCTTCAGGAATTGGTACGGGTGGTGCTGGAGCTCAAGCATGGATAGGTTATGTTCAGAGTTCTGGACAATGGTTCAATGATGCTTCTCCAGGTGATGTTGCATATAGAAATACTGCTGGAAAATTATTGTGGGGTAATAACTCGACAGCTGCAGCAATGGCTTTGAATGGAGACAAACTTGGAATTGGGAATATAAGCCCAAACTCAAAACTAAGTGTAAGCGGTAGATCTCAATTTGGAGATAATACACTGACTAACAACGATTCGAATGATGATGTTTACATCGAAAAAAACGGGAATTTCACCCAAATGCATTTGTATAATACTGATTTGTCAAATACTGATATTAATGCCTATGTTTCTTTGAATAGAACAGGTTCTTTAAATGGAAGCAACAATTCTACGCCAGGCATGAACATTTGGACATCTTCTGCACACCCGATTCGTTTTTCAACAAATAGTCTTGAAAGAATGGTCATTACAAGTGGTGGTAACCTCGGAATTGGAAACACATCTCCTTCCGAAAAATTAGACGTTACTGGTAATGTTAAATTTTCTGGAGCTTTGATGCCAAATAACACTGCTGGTACATCTGGTCAAGTCTTAACTTCTGCAGGTGCTGGCGCAGTTCCAACATGGACCACTTTGCCAACCGTGACAACATATACAGGAAGTACATCTGTAACGTTGAACGGCACAAGCTTCGAGCGCGCAGCTTTGACAGGTGATGTTACTTCAGCAGCAAATAGTAATTCAACAACAATTGCTACAGATGCAGTAACTTCAACAAAAATTTTAGATGGAACAATTGCCACAGCTGATGTTGCGAATAGTGCTGTTACGTACGCTAAAATTCAAAATGTTTCAGCAAATAATAAACTACTTGGTCGCGCTTCAACAGGAGCAGGAGATGTTGAAGAAATCACTTTAGGCACAGGTTTAACCTTATCTGGAACTACGTTAAATGCTAGTAGTGACTTGCGTTTGGTGAATACAAGTAGTCATATCACGCAAGATGCAGGAGTTGGAAGCAATGGAACGAGTGCAGGAGGCGCGAACAATATTATGATTGGAAACGCTACAGGAAATAGCAATACTGGAACACAAAATGTTTTTATTGGAAATGAAGCTGGAAACGCAAACACAACTTCAACTGGGTCAACATTTATTGGGCATCAAGCAGGAAAGTTAAATACAACTGGAGGAGCTTCAACGTATATTGGATATCAAAGTGGTTATTCTGGAACTACTGG
>CAZHPL010000161.1:4748-7162 GCA_964534495.1 uncultured Lishizhenia sp. | reverse complement strand
TTGCGCTACTTCAATTGTGTTCGTTAAAACAGGAGCAGGAAAAAAAAAATGGCTGACGGATCGCATTAGTATATTACCTTTTCCGAATCAATCCTTACGAAATAAGGCTACTTCAACAGCAAAAACAGCACCACCAGTAAAAGAAATTGTTCCTCCTGTTGAGCAAGTTAAAGTCTTGTCACAGCCTGTAGGTTCTGTTAATGCACAGCATGTTTCTATCAAGAAAATTCTTGAAGAAGAAAACAAGAAAGAAACACATCTATCACAAGAAAACTTGCCACGTGAAGGTTTTAAAAAAGAGCAGCTTCAGGTGGCTTGGAAACGTTTTGCTTATAAGATTAAGGAGCAAAGAATGGATACGTTTTACCATGCTTTAACTAAAAGAGATCCACATTTTATAAGTGATGAAAAATTGGCAATTATTGTTGATGGTGAACATCAAAAAGATTACATTCAACCGCTTTTAATGGATTTTATCTCTTATTTGAAAGAGCAACTAAAAAATCATTGGATTGAAGTAGAAATAATTATTTCCGATAAACCTGAGGAAGAATTGAAATACCAAACAGGTAAGGAGAAATTTAACGCTTTGGCACGTAAAAATCCGAATTTGCATACGCTGAAGAATTTATTCAACCTTGACATCGAGCTATAATGTCCTTTGCCGAAAATTTGATTTTCCACACAATTGACGCGCATTACAAAAAAGAGCTACTAGATTTTGTAGCGAGTTGGTTCGATGAAAAGGAAACACTAACAGCTCAAACTTCAGGCTCTACGGGTAAACCCAAAATCATGCGCATTCATAAAAATGCCATGAAGGCATCAGCTCTGAAAACATTGGATTACTTTCAGTTGAAACCAAATGCTACAGCGGCACTTTTTTTATCCATACATACGATTGCGGGTAAAATGATGGTGGTTCGCGCCTTAATTGGTCAACTCAAACTACATGTTTTTTCACCAACAAATGACGTTGCAGCTTTTTTGAAAGCGCCTATCGATTTTGCACCATTGGTACCTAGTCAGGTTGAAAATGTAATTGAAAGTGGTAAAATTAATTTGATTAAAACCATTTTGGTGGGTGGCGCACCTATTTCAACTCAATTGAATCGAAAGTTAATAGAGAATAAAATGACTGTTTTTCAATCTTTTGGGATGACAGAAACCTTGTCGCATGTTGCCGTTCGTAAGCGAGGATTGAATGAAGAAATGGCATATACTGCGCTGAAAAATGTTCGTTTCTCCCTGGTAGAAAACTGTTTGGTCATTCATGCACCGGACATTCTTAATGAAGATTTATTGACAAATGATGTTGTAGAGTTGATTTCCCCAACGCAATTTATTTGGAAAGGTAGAAAAGACTTTGTCATAAATTCTGGCGGTATCAAATTACATCCGGAGGAAATTGAAAATACACTTTCAAAGGATTTGTTCTCTCGTTTTTTCGTGACTGCTTTACCCGATGAAAAGTGGGGCGAAAAATTAGCGCTCATCATTGAAGGAAAAACCTTAGATTACCTCACGAAAGAATGGTTTTCGGAACGTCTTTCAAAATTCGAAATTCCAAAGGCAATTGCTTTTTGTACATTTGTGAATACTGAAAGTGGTAAAATAAATCGATTAGAAACGTTGAAAAAAATCAAGGCTAGTGATTGGCAAATACTTTGATTTATTGGGATTGCCTTCAACAGCCACTGAGGATGAAGTAAGAAAACGCTATCGTGAGTTAGTCAAATTGGTACATCCGGATGTCAATTCTTCTGAGGACGCACATCATCAATTTGTTGTCATTACAGATGCTTATAATGCTTTGCTTCAGTATTTTGAAAATAATGAAAACAGCATAGAAGTCCCTTTTGAGGAAATAAAAGAAGAGGAAACATCGGTTGAAGACGATTGGGTTGCCTATCGTAAACATGCTGCTGAGCAATATAAACTTCGGAAAGAAAAAGAAAAAAAAGAACACGAACGTTGGTTTTCGTTATTGCGTAAAGGTTGGCGTAGATCCCACTTGCAGATAGCCGTATTCATTTCTTTTTTGGTTTTCCTTGCCACTGTCTTGGATTGGTTTTTACCCTTTCGTGAAATTCCAGAAATAGCCAAAAGTTATTCAACAGAATCATTTAATAGCATTCCGCCACACAAAGTATGTTTGTTACAAACGCAAAGAGGGGCTAATTTGTGGTTGGCCAATTACAATACTTCATATTTTGCAGTACAGCCACATTTTAATTTGAAATCAACTTGCATTTTGCATCAGCCGGTAACCATAAAATTTCATTACTTCAACAGTTTTGCTGAAATTCCTATTCACTTCACCGTTTATTGGGCTCAGTTTGTATTATTACCACTTTTACTCATTCCTTTGTTCGCCTTTTTCTATCGGAAGAACGACGCCATGTACATTTTTC
>CAZHPL010000161.1:0-4728 GCA_964534495.1 uncultured Lishizhenia sp. | reverse complement strand
TTGATGTTGCTCACAGATGATCGGTGGATGCATTTAGTTATTCTTGGATATATTTAAAAGGACAAAAAAAGAAGAAGCAAAATATATCATGGAGGAATTGGATAAGTTATATCCTGAAACTCCTGTGCCGCTTGATCATACGGATGCGTACACATTATTAATTGCCGTTTTACTTTCTGCACAATGTACCGATGAACGCGTGAATAAAATTACACCTCACTTATTTGCGAAAGCTAAAACACCGCAAGAAATGATCCAATTGGAAGTAGATGAAATTCGTGAGATTATTCGTCCTTGTGGCTTATCACCTCGCAAATCACAAGCTATTAGTGAACTTTCAACTATTTTGATAGAAAAACATAAAGGTGAAGTGCCTGAAAGTTTTGAGGATTTAGAAGAATTGCCAGGTGTTGGCCATAAAACAGCATCCGTTGTTATGTCACAAGCTTTCGGTCATCCTGCATTTCCGGTTGATACGCACATTCATCGACTCTTGACACGTTGGGGAATTACAAATGGAAAAAACGTCGAGCAAACAGAAAAAGACGCCAAAGCACTGTTTCCAAAAGCAAGCTGGAACAAGTTGCATCTACAAATAATATTTTACGGTCGTTCGCATTCTCCAGCACGTAGTCCTAAAAAAGAAATAGATTACATTACAGCGATCATTGGAACGGCAGCAGCCAAAGCAGAACTAAAATAACTTGTTATATTTTTCATTTTCAGGTTATTAACAATTGTTTATAAACTGCCTTAACATCTTTTCGAAAACTATTCGACTTTACATTTTTTTCAAAGGCTATTCAATGGCTATATTTGTTTTATGGATTCAGCAGAAAATACACGAAAACCAATTACAAGACTTAAATCACCTTCTGTTTTGACAGGGGACATTGGAAAAATGCCACCACAAGCAGTGGATATTGAGCAAGTTGTATTGGGAGCTATGATGCTAGAAAAAAATGCGATTAATGAAGCAATCGATATTTTAAGCCCGAGTAGTTTCTATGATCCAAAGCATTCGCTCATTTTCAAAGCAATCCATGAGTTATTTGCTTCCACAAATCCAGTTGATTTAGTTACAGTTACGACTAGACTTTCAAAAAATGGTGAGTTAGAAGCAGCAGGTGGAGCAGCGTATGTTGCCTCATTAACAGACAGAGTTGCTTCTTCTGCACATATTCAATTTCATGCGCGAATTATTGCTGAGAAATTCATCAAACGTGAATTAATAAAAGTAAGTAGCGAGATTATTCGTGATGCTTATGATGAGACTAAAGATGTGTTCGAATTATTAAATTCTGCAGAACAAAACTTGTTTGAAATCGCTGAAAAAAACATGAGTAAGCAGGTATCGTCTATGCAAAATGTTGTTCGTGAAGCGATACAAGAAATTGAAAAGGCAGCGCAAAATACAGATGGAATTTCAGGAGTGCCTACGGGATTTTTCAATTTGGATAAATTGACTTCCGGTTGGCAGCGTTCGGATATGATTGTAATTGCGGCAAGACCTGCGATGGGTAAAACCGCATTTGTATTATCAATGGCGAGAAACACAGCAGTGGATTATGGCATGGGAGTTGCTGTTTTCTCACTTGAGATGTCAGCAGTTCAGTTGGTTAAACGTTTGATTGCTTCTGAAGCAAGAATTAAGGCAGAAAAACTGCGTAAAGGTGATTTGCAAGACCACGAGTTTCAGCAAATGCATTCCCGTATTACTAAACTAGCAACCGCTCCGATTTATATTGATGATACTGCAGGTATTAGTATTTTTGACTTCAGAGCAAAATGTCGACGTTTAAAAGCGCAGCATGATATTCAATTGATTATCATTGACTACTTGCAGTTGATGACAGCGAAAGATGGAAAAGGTGGTGGAAACCGTGAGCAAGAAATCTCAACCATTTCACGTTCGATTAAAGAAATTGCGAAAGAATTAAACGTTCCTATTATCGCTTTATCTCAGTTAAGTCGTTCGGTTGAGCAACGCGGTGGTGATAAAAGACCTCAACTATCTGACTTACGTGAATCGGGTGCAATTGAACAAGATGCGGATATTGTATCCTTTATTTACCGTCCGGAATATTACGGTTTGACAGTTGATGAAGATGGGAATTCAAACGCAAATGTGGGTGAAATTATCATCGCAAAACATAGAAATGGTTCCTTGGATAGAGTGCGTTTACGATTTGTAGGCGAATATGCTCGCTTTGAAAATTTCGATGAAGTTCCTGAAATTGATAATTTTTCGTCTATTTCAAAAGGAATTTCTGATTTTGAAAGTCGACCAACGATGATAATGCCGAGCAAAATGAATTCTGGCTTGGATGAAGACATTGATTTTTCAAATAGTAATAACGAAGATTCACCTTTCTAAATGAAATATATTCTGTTCATAGTTGTTTTGATTTTTTCTCTTCAATCAAGAGCAACGCAAATTCTCGTTCCAATGGACGAAACGCAGACCGATCACTTGAAAGCGTATGGTGTGGCCTTTTGGACGCTCGAAAATCAAGTTGTGATTGAATGGCTTTTGAATTATCGAGGAGGTTCTTTTTTGATGCCTCATTTAAGAACGATTGAGGAAGAATTAATCATTCGTAATGTGAAATATGAGGTTGTAACGGATGGACAGGTAAATAACATCAAGTCTACGATCGCGAATCCAGAAGTTAATATGGAAATTGTTCAGTTGGAAAAAGCACCGAAAATCGCAGTTTATACGCCACCGAACAAACAACCTTGGGATGATGCCGTGACTTTGGTACTTGAATATGCAGAGATAAAATACGATAAAATCTACGATTCAGCTATCGTAATGGGAATGTTACCTAAATACGATTGGCTGCATTTGCACCACGAAGATTTCACAGGACATTTTATGGTTCGGCTCGCTTTCAAAGTTGGTATCAAGAGCAAATCGCTGTTGCTGAACGAGATGCTAAAATGTTAGGTTTCAAAAAAGTCTCTGAATTGAAGCTAGCTGTAGCTAAAAATCTAAAGAATTTTGTTTTGGGTGGTGGATTTCTATTTACGATGTGTAGCGGAACGGACAGTTTTGATATTGCTTTGGCAGCGCAGGGTACGGACATTTGCGAATCAGTTTTTGATGGTGATCCTTCTGACCCGAGGGCGCAAGACAAACTCGATTTCACGCAAACTTTCGCTTTTGAAGATTTTCATTTAATCAAAGATCCGATGGTGTACGAATATTCGGATATTGATGCATCGGATTTGAGAACCAATCGCATTATTTCAGAGCCTGTTGACCAATTTACTCTTTTTGATTTTTCAGCGAAATGGGATGTTATTCCGACGATGTTGACGCAATGTCATGTAGATGTTGTGAATGGTTTCATGGGACAAACAACAGATTTTAGAAAAGAATTTATTAAGCCAAATGTCTTGATTTTGGGTGAAAACAAAGCAGCAGGAACGGCAAAATACATTCATGGTGAAATGGGACAAGGCACCTGGACGTTTTACGGTGGACATGACCCCGAGGATTATCAGCACTTTGTTGGAGATCCATACACCGATTTAAGCTTGCACCCCAATTCGCCGGGTTATCGCCTGATACTCAATAATATTTTGTTTCCAGCTGCTAAAAAGAAAAAAAGAAAGACCTAAAATTGCTTTTTTTACTTGCCAATTCAAAGGAATTCATTAAACTTGCCCTCGAATTAATCAATTCTTCCTTTTGCCCAACGGCAATCTCCTTTTTTAATCACAAACTATTTAAATGGATCGTAAAACATTAGAGGGTAAGAAAATCTCGGATTTAAGAGCTATCGCTGAAACGATTGGACTTACAAATACTGAAAGCTTAAAAAAACACGAATTAGTAGATTTAATTACGGGTGATAAACCAGCGAAAGCTTCTAACAACGAAAATGAAGTAGCGTCTTCGTCATCTAATGAAGAAGTAAGTGAGCCTAAAAAAAGAGGTAGAAAGCCAAAGGCAAAAACCGATGAAGCTACAAGTCCTTTAGAATTAGCATTTGACGAGCCAAAATCTGAAAAGGTTGAGAAAGAAGTGGTTGTTGGAAAAACGGAGGAAAAAGCAAATGAAGTTCCTGTTGAAACTATAAAGGAAGTCGCTCAAACAGAGAATGTAGCTAAAACAGAACGACCAGAAGGTCAAGAAAATCAGCAACGTTTTCAAGATAGAAAAAACAAATTCAATAAGGATAGAAATCCGAATCAGCCAAATAATCAAAATCGAAACAACGGATATCAGAATCGCAACCAACAGTTGTATCAGAATTTGAATGATCCACAGGTGTCCAATCAACCCAATAATCAGGAAAATACGGTTAATCAAGCAAGAGAAACCGTTGAAAAACCAGAAGAAAACTACGATTTAGTAGGAATTGTTTCTGCTGAAGGTGTGTTGGAAGTTATTCAGGATGGCTACGGGTTTTTACGTTCATCAGATTACAATTATTTGCCTTCACCAGATGATATTTATGTGTCTCAAAATCAAATTAAATTATTTGGTTTGAAAACAGGTGATACTGTAAAAGGTACGATTCGTCCACCACGTGAAGGTGAGAAATTTTTCCCTTTAGTAAAAGTTGAATCAATCAATGGTCGTGATCCGTCATACATTCGAGATCGTGTACCTTTTCAATATTTAACACCCTTATTCCCGTCTGAAAAATTCAAATTAACAGGCCACAAACAAGAAACGCTATCCACACGTGTGATGGACTTGTTTGCTCCAAT
>CAZHPL010000160.1:0-7215 GCA_964534495.1 uncultured Lishizhenia sp. | reverse complement strand
TATAACCTCTGGCGCACGATCCGCTCCGGAACCCCGACCGACGGCGGCGTCGAAGGAATGGAAGTAAT
Organism: uncultured Lishizhenia sp.; assembly: GCA_964534495.1. Taxonomy (GTDB): domain Bacteria; phylum Bacteroidota; class Bacteroidia; order Flavobacteriales_D; family Crocinitomicaceae; genus UBA952. Next base: position 7,147 of record CAZHPL010000160.1, on the reverse strand, counting down.
TTCTACATTGCTGTTTTGTCTCAGGATGCAGTCAATTTAAAGTACGGAACGTTTATGGGCGGCGTGAATAGTAGTTATAATCACGTGGATGGTGGAACAAGTCGCTTTGACAAATCAGGTAGGATTTACCATGCTGTTTGCGGCGCATGTGGAGGCAATCCTCATGGATTTACAAGTACAGCGGGAAGTTGGTCGCCCACCAATCAAAGTTCTAACTGCAATATGGCAACTTTTAAGTTTGAGTTGAGCACAATCGATGCAATTGCAGCGGCCATAAATCCAGATATTTGTATTCCCCAAACGGCAACATTCCACAACACAAGTATTCATGGGAATTTATACAATTGGGACTTTGGAGATGGCACCAGTTCCACGGATTTTGAGCCCACTCATGCTTATACAACGCCAGGAACTTATACAGTAAAATTGGTGGTTTCAGATCTAACAGGTTGTTTTAGTTCCGATTCAACTTATATCACAATCAATGTTGGTTCTTTTAATGCAGGCGTAACGCAGACACAAGGAGCAATTTGTCCTGGACAAAGTGTACAATTAGATGCGTATGGTGGTTCAAATTACAGTTGGACACCAGCTATTTACCTTGATAATCCGAATATTGCGAATCCAATTGCAACCGTCAATCAAACAACAACTTTTTCTGTGACCATTTCAGATAGCTGTGGATCAATCACCCAAAGTGTGACAGTTAACGTGATTCAAAATAGTTTAGTTGTTCCAAACGATACAAGTATTTGTCGTGGAGCGAGCGTTCCGTTATTTGCTCAAACAAATGGAACCGTAAATTGGTCGCCTCCAACGTTTTTGGATAATCCCTCCAGCTTTACACCTGTTTCTACTCCCGATACAGCGATTGTATATTACGTGACCTCCGTGACGCCGGAAGGTTGTACACTCAATGATTCCGTTCGAATAATGGTTTACAGCGATTTACCTATTGCACATTTACCAGATACAATGGATATGTGTCGTGGGAGTCAAATCAGTATTTTAGCGAGCGGTGGTGATAGTTATTTGTGGACTCCAGATTTTTACATGGATGATCCAACGGCAACATTGGTAACTGTAAATCCACCTGAAAACCAATTGTACATTTGTCAAATTACGAATGCTTGTGGCTCTATTCTCGATTCGGTTTTCATTCAAATTGTAAGCGCAGAAATTGTTGCTGGGAATGATACCGTTATTTGTCCGCGTGAAGTTGCAACGCTTTGGGCAACGGGCGCAGTAAATTATTTTTGGTCACCTGTAAATACTGTAATCAGTCAAACGGCTAATTATGTACAGGTAAAACCAACGCAAACAACGGATTATATGGTAGTCGGACAAGATATTCACGGTTGCTATGATACTGCTTATGTGCAAGTGGTCTTACATCCAACTCCTACCATTGATATTACACCAACTGTTTATGCTTTCTTGGACGATGAAGTGCAATTGGAGGCGATAACACATTTCCCCGGGGTATTAACATGGTCACCGCCAGAATATTTGTCATGCGTGAATTGTTCTAATCCCATTGCAACACCTAATAAAGACATTACTTATTATGTTGATTTTGTTGATGTGAATGGCTGTAAGGCTTCTAGTTATGTGAGTATCAAATACGATGTGGTTGTTTATGTTCCCAATACATTTATTCCAAATGGTGACGATGTGAATGACGTTTTTAAAGTCTACGGCGGAAATATTAAAGAAATGGAATGCCTCATTTTTAATCGTTGGGGAGAGTTGGTTTGCACCTTGGATTCAATAGACGATGCTTGGGACGGAACCTATAAAGGCAAAAAATGTCAAGACGGGACCTACACGTGGAAATTGACCTATAAAGATACGCTCAATCATAAACATTTGTTGACAGGTCACGTGAACTTACTTCGCTAAAGGAAAAGCACTAATTTTGCACCATTTCCAAAACGTATGCAACTACAAATCGAAGTCTTTACATTTAACGCATTTCAAGAAAATTCTTATGTTCTTTGGGACGAAGATAAAACAGCAGTTATCATCGATCCAGGTTGTTACAGTAAAAACGAAAAAGATGAACTTCGAACGTTCATTGAAGCAGAAGAATTGAATGTGGTTGCCTTGCTAAATACGCATGCGCACATCGATCACGTGTTGGGAAATGCTTTTGTCAAATCAACATTCAATGTTCCCTATTATTTGCATGCAGATGATCTGAAAGTATTGAAAGCCGTAGAAGGTTATGCGCATCTGTATGGATTTGAAGGTTACGAACTTTCACCCGAGCCCGATTTCTTTTTGGAAGACAATCAAACCCTAACTTTTGGAAAAATGGTTTTTCAGGTTATGCACACCCCAGGTCATGCACCAGGACATGTCGTTTTTTACCACAAAGAATCAGGTAGTCTCATCAATGGAGATGTGCTTTTTAGAGGAAGTTTTGGTCGCGTAGATTTACCGGGCGGAAACATAGATATCTTGAAATCATCTATTTTTAATCGACTTTTCACGCTGCCTGAAGAAACGCAAGTTTACTGTGGGCATGGTCCTTCAACAACAATTGGAATCGAAAAAAAGACAAATTATATCCTTCAATTTTGAGAAAAACAATTGGAATAAATGCTAGAAATATTCTGTCCAAAAAGATGGAAGGTTTCGGTCATTATTCTTGGGAATTAACACAGCGAATTTGTCGTAATAATCCTGAAATTGATTTTGTTTTGTTTTTCGATAGGGAAGTAGACCCAAAATTTGTGTTTTCGGATAATGTTAGAAAAGTTGTCCTTTTTCCGCCAACACGCCACCCTTTTTTGTATGTGATTTGGTTTGAAATTTCCTTACGACGTGCATTGTCAAAATATAAAATCGACTTACTTTGGACTCCTGACGGATTTTGTAGTTTAGGTTCAAAAGTGCCACAAATTGCAACTATTCACGATTTGAATTTCGAGCATTACCCAAAGGATTTACCTCTTTTAGTGCGTTCCTATTTTCGATTTTTCTTTCCCAAATTTGCAAGAAAAGCACAGAAAATCATTACGGTTTCAAATTATTCAAAGCGCGATATTCAGCAAACTTATTCCATTTCTGAAGAGAAAATTCAAGTGGTTTACAATGCAGCCAATCAAGATTTCAAACCCTTACATCATGAAGAAATAATTGCCGTTCGACAGAAAGTTTCAGATGGAAAACCATATTTGCTATTTGTGGGTTCACTTCATCCGCGCAAAAACGTACATCGATTAATTGAGGCATTTTCGCAGTGCCATGAAAGTTTGGGAGAAATGCAATTGGTGATTGTGGGAAGCGCCATGTGGGACAAAAATTTTATAGCTTTACCTGATGCTGTTAAGCATAAAATTCACCTCACAGGACATGTTCAAATGAACGAACTAATTTCCATTGTAGGAGCTGCATACGCACTAACGTTTATTCCTTATTTTGAAGGATTTGGTATTCCGTTAGTAGAAGCGATGAGTTGTGGCGTGCCAATTGTGAGTTCAAATGCAACCTGTTTACCTGAAGTGGCTGGAGACGCAGCCATTTACTGTGACCCCTTCGCTATTTCATCCATAAAAGACGCATTGCTTTCCATTTGTACAGATACTGAAAAAAGAAATGAGTTGAGCATGAATGGATTAAGACGTTCCAAAGAATTTAGTTGGGACAAATCTGCCGAACAAATCGCTGAAATGCTTAAAATTGAACTTCTGAAAATCAATTAGGCCTCGTAGTTCAACGGATAGAATAGAAGTTTCCTAAACTTTTGATCCAGGTTCGATTCCTGGCGAGGCCACAAATACTTTAAACTAGTCTTTAATCAACCTTTCTACTCCGACTACATAAGCTTGATTGTTGATAATTTTTACAATGTAAAGTCCTTTATTCAAATTTGAAATATCAAATTCATAAGTTGAGTTTGATATTATTTCTTCTGTAATTAACTCTCCTTGAAGATTATATAATTCAATTTTTGAAAATTCATGATTTGTTTCAATTGAGAATACTCCTAACGTTGGATTTGGGTGAATGATGAACGATGAATTAGCGTTTTCGATTAATTCATTAACACATGTTTTTACATCTACAAAAATTGTATCTGTGATGGTACTGTCTGAACATGAATTGTGTGCCGTAATGATGAATTGTGTTGGCTCCGTGATATTAATGGTTGCAGTTGAACCATTTATCGAAACTACATTTGCATTTGGACTCCAAGTATAAGTTGAAGCATGTCCATCGATTTCTACAATTGCATCTTCTCCATTACAAACAATGGTGTCTAAAACAGATATAAAATATGGGGGAATACAATGTTTATAAATAACTCCAAATCCATTATTTCCACCTTGTTCTGCTGTTCCTATTAGGTATGTACCATCAGAAATTAAAGACGAAACGGCAGGCCATTGTCCTTCTACACCACCAAAATCAAACATTTTTAGATAGTTAGAACCATCTTTGCTTATTCGAAAGAGAGCCCCTAAATCATTAACACCTCCTTGATTTGTGCTTCCGTATAAAAACGTTCCATCACTATAAAGCGTACCCATCGGATATTTACCATCAAGGCCAGCAAAATCCAATAATTTTGAATAACTTGTACCATCTGGTTTTATTTTAAAGATTACACCAAAATCATTTGCCCCACCTTGATTAGTCATACCGTATAAATATGTTCCATCAAAAATCAAGTCTCCATTTGGATATTTACCGTTTGTTCCGTCGAAATCAAGCAGTTTAGTATAATTTGTTCCGTCTGTTTTTACCTTGAAAACCACTCCAAAATCGCCAGGCCCTCCATGTTGTGTCATTCCGAATAAATAATCTCCTTCGATAATTAGTGAACCATTTGTAAATCCTCCATTTGCCCCATTGAAGTTAACTAAAGTGTCATATTGAGACCCATCTGTGGTAATTCTGAAAATGACTCCTTGCCCGTAATTTCCTCCAGAGTTTGTCATGCCATATAATTTATTATTCGAATCCATTACCAACGAACCCCAAGTATCTTCACCAGTTGCTCCAGCAAAATCCCATAGTTTTTGAAATCCTGATCCATCGGGCTTGATTTTGAAAATTGTGCCTGCTCCTCCTGTTCCTCCTTGTTCTGTTATTCCATAGAAATATGTGCCATCACTAATAAACTTACCTCTTGGATTTCTTCCTGTATTATTATCTAATTGTGATAGTGTAATGTTTTCTGTTCCATCGACTTTAATTCTATAAATAAGCCCTTCTCCGCTTGTGCCACCTAAGAAAGTCATTCCATATAAATAGGAACCTTCTAAAAAAGGTGTACCGTCTGGAAATCGACCATCTAAGCCATTGAAATCATATATTTTTGCATGATTTTGACCGAAAGTCAAAGTAGTTATTAATACAATTGCAAGCGATAAAACTGAAGGTTTTGAGATCATAGTTGTGAATTTTTTGTGAAATTAATAATAATTCAAAAAGCACTCTTGATTGACATTTTCATTTTTCAAATCGATTTAGATTTCATTTTTTCAATGTTATTACCTTTACGGTCAATATAAATCACGCTAATGCCAGGTTCAACTTTTGGAAATACATTCAGATTAACCACTTTTGGTGAATCACACGGTGAAGCAATTGGTGGTGTTATAGACGGTGTGCCAGCAAATTTCCCCATAGATTTAGAAGCTATCCAAAAGGAATTAGACCGCAGAAAACCAGGTCAATCTGCACTTGTTACCCAACGTAAAGAAAGCGATACCGTTCGATTTTTGTCTGGCATTTTTGATGGAAAAACAACAGGTGCCCCCATCGGATTTATTATCCAAAATGAAAATCAACGTTCAACTGATTATTCACACATACAGCATACATTTCGCCCATCACATGCGGATTTTACCTATGAAAAAAAATACGGTATTCGCGATTATAGAGGAGGTGGAAGGAGCAGTGCGCGTGAAACAGCATGTCGCGTGGTTGCAGGTTCCATCGCAAAGCAAATGTTAGCAAGCTTAGGACTTCGTTTTTCGACCTATGTAGATCAAGTTGGACCGATTCGTTTGGACTGTTCAGCTTTTTACGAATCAACTGCTATTGAAGCCAATGAGTTGCGTTGTCCAGATGATAAACAAGCTGCTTTAATGATCGAACTTATTCGAGAAACTAGAAAAAAAGGTGATACGGTTGGCGGTGCTATTCGATGTGTTGTGGAAGGAGCTCCGATAGGTTGGGGTGAACCTATTTTTGATAAATTGCATGCAGAATTAGGCAAAGCAATGTTGTCGATAAATGCCGTGAAAGGATTTGAATACGGAAGTGGATTCGATGCAGCATCCATGTTTGGTTCACAGCACAATGATTTATTCAATGTGGATGGTACAACACGCACCAATTTTTCTGGCGGTATTCAAGGCGGTATTTCAAACGGAATGCCCATTACTTTTCGAGTCGCATTCAAACCGGTAGCTACCTTAATGCAGCAGCAGGAAAGTATCAACAATCAAGGAGAAGAAGTGCAGCTAGAAGGAAAAGGAAGGCATGATCCCTGTGTCGTTCCACGAGCTGTGCCGATAGTCGAAGCAATGGCCGCAATCGTACTTTTAGACTTCCATCTTCGAAATAAGTCCATACATTTGTAAAAAATGCAACAATGATTCAACGCGTTCAAACCTTATATTATTTAGCAGCCATTTTATTATCTGCAAGTGTACTTTTCGGATTGGAATTGTTTTCCCTTCATACCAAAGAAACCCAATTGGCGTTAAGCATCTTTGGAACCACACAAAAATCCGTTCCGTTATACATTGGTACAATAGTTTTAATCGTGAAGACGATCTACGTAATGCTTTTGTATAAGAATTTGCGTTTGCAGTTGTTTTTTACAAAGACACTTATTGCTGCGTATATTATCTGGGCTGCAGTGATTTTTGTACTAGCGTTTCACTTCAATTCCCTTTTCGCAAACAGCGAAGCGTCGACGCACATCCGTTTTGGATTCGCGTTCCTTTTGATTTCTTGTATTCCCTTGTTTCTAGCAATGCTTGGCGTAAAAAAAGACAAAAAACTTCTTGATTCATTGAATCGTTTGCGTTAATGCCCCGATTTTAAATAGGGCGTTCCGCTGTTCAAAAGTCGTCATTCTTCCTCCTTTTTTCATCGGCGGGCTTTCCGCTTCAAGTCCTCG
>CAZHPL010000159.1:6191-7316 GCA_964534495.1 uncultured Lishizhenia sp. | reverse complement strand
TGACAGGTGGCGTTTCACCATATCAATACAATTTCAACAACGCTGGACTTTCGACCACAAGCGTTTATGGAAGTTTGTCGGCTGGTTCGTATGCGGTTACTGTGGTGGATAATGCTGGTTGCTCGTTTAGTTCTTCTGCAACTGTAACACAACAAACCGGTCCAACAGCAATTCAGATTTCAATTACACCCGCCAGTTGCGGACAACAAAATGGAAGCGTTACATTGGGAAATGTTTCAGGAGGAACGGCGCCTTATCAATACAATTTCAATAGTTTAGGCTATTCTACTTCAACTAATTATTCGAATTTGAGCGCAGGAACGTATCCCATAATTGTAAAAGATGCGAATGGTTGTACGTATTCCACAACAACTACAGTAAGTAATGCCGCTGGGCCAACCGCCATTCAAAGTCAACAAACCGCTGATTTTTGCACACAAGCAAACGGAACCATTACCATCACAAATGTAACAGGCGGAACGGCGCCCTATCAATACAACTTGAACAATCAAGGTTGGGTTTCGACAACCAATTACAACAATTTAGCAGCAGCAAGTTATAGCTTGGATGTCAAAGACAATAACGGTTGTACGTATTCAACAAGCATTACAATCACGGCGGGAACAGGACCTACCAATGTGGCTTATGCTTCGTCATCAGCGAACTGTGGACAAAATGATGGCGCTGTTACCATAGGAACCATAACAGGCGGCACTGCACCTTATCAGTATAATTTCAATAATGCAGGCTACGCTTCTACCCTTACCTATTCTTCTTTACTTTCAGGTACGTATCCATTAAGTGTAAAAGACGCGAACGGATGTGTTTATGCGGTATCAGTTTCCGTGTCTTCAAGTGCAGCAGGACCAAATGCCGTTGTGGCCAATATTACGGATGCGCATTGTGGAAATACAAGTGGTTACATTTCACTTGGTGCTGTTTCAGGTGGGAGTGCGCCGTATCAATATGATTTCAATAATGCTGGCTTTCAATCCAATACGAACTTCTTGAACTTAAGTGGTGGTTCTTACAACCTGACCATCAAAGACAATGGTGGATGTACGTTTGATACCGTTTTAGTAGTGCAAGACATTTCAGGACCTACGCAAATTGCCTACACAGTAA
>CAZHPL010000159.1:0-6180 GCA_964534495.1 uncultured Lishizhenia sp. | reverse complement strand
GTTCAAGATAATTTTGGTTGTTCGTACAGTGAAATGGTAACGGTAAATGAAATAAACGGTCCAAGTCAAATTAACTCAACCTTTGCAGCTGAAACATGTGGACAACAAAACGGATCGATTTCCATCACTTCCATTACGGGCGGAACGGCGCCTTACACCTATAGTTTTAACAATTTACCCTTTACTTCAACTGCTGTTTTGGGAAATTTATCGGCAGGAAACTATATACTTGGCGTGAACGATGCAAATGGCTGTCAAGTAAGCTCAACGGTTACTTTAAACGGAACACCTGCAGGACCAACACAAGTGGATATTGCTACAGAAAATCCGCAATGTGGCGCTTTGGAAGGCAGTGTCGTTTTCAATGTGAGTGGAGGTACAGCTCCGTATCAGTTTTCCATTGACGGCTCTCAACCTTTTGGAAACAATACAGTTTCGGCTATTAACATCGGAAATTATTCCTTGCTAGTCAGTGATTTAAGCGGTTGTACTATCACAAAAACTTTTGCCATTTTACCAAGCACCTTGAGTGATCAATTGCACATTCCGAATGTATTTACGCCGAATGCTGACGCTTCCAATCCCGTTTGGTTTGTGGAAGGAACATGTGTACAAGAAATGACAGGTGTAATCATCAACCGTTGGGGAGAAACGATGAAAACATTGAATTCCATTGCAGATAATTGGGATGGAACAAGCAAGGGAAAAGAAGCTATTGCAGGCGTTTATTTCTATAAAATCGAAGTGACTTTTTCTTCAGGTAAAAAAGAAACACATCACGGTAACATTACGTTGATTCGTTAGTAACGAATTCCGATTTTTTTGAAGATAAAGTGCATTAACCAAGCAGGTCCGACGAGTAGAAACTGCAAATCCTTTAAGAAAGAAGGTTTTTTTCCTTCAACGGCATGTCCCCAAAATTGAAAAACCCAAGCAATGGCAAAAATGATCAAAGCGAATGCCCATAAAGGAAAGCCTACGTTTTGCATCAAATGTTCCATGGAGAAATTAGCGTTCATGCAAACGATTGAAAAGAGCATCATGCCGATAGTCAGCGGGAAAGAAAGCAGTAAATAGTACACCAACACAAGCGGAAGCACAATCAAGGTGACATTCAATTCATATTGACCGACACTAAATTTGATGCACCACAACATGGCAGTAATGGTCCAAAAAATGAGTGGAACACAAATCCAATGAATGGTTTTGTTGAATTTATTTTGGTGGCTTTCACCATATTCAGCGAGCAAAGCATCAATTTTTCTAACATTTTCCATACTTCGAATTTAAAAATATGCGGTTGAATTACAAAACAATCGTCAAATAGAAGTTCACAATGAATTGGTGAAAAGGACAGAAAACCTTTACAATCGTTGATTTGTCATTAAGTTATAGGTTGAAGTGATTCAGGTAATTCTACGTGTTTTTTTGATTGGAAAAAGATATTTTGTTTTATCCCAATTGCCCCACGCCCCTGATGGTAGCGGCATCCTCCGGCTTTTAGTGGAAGTGCGAACGTGCATGAGCGAGAAAGACGGAGATACAGCGAAAAGCAGGAAGAGGCGCATAAAAGTGAACTATTTCACTTCGGTTTAGTTTACAATCAGTGTAAAAATGAATACTTTAGTAAATATGAATTGGAATCCGTTTTTGAAATTTCGACGCTTTTTAATTGGAATGTTGTGTTTGCTTGGGACTACTTCACAAATTGTGGCGCAACAAGACACCTTAAAATATTGGATTCAGTTTACAGACAAAATCAATTCGACTTTTTCAGTTGACGAGCCGCAAGGTTTCCTTTCAGATAAGGCCATTGCCCGACGAACAAAATTCAACATCCCTATTACGGAACAAGATATTCCAGTAAATGATGGCTACATTCAACAGGTGCTCTCCTACCCTTCCGTGCGTTTATTGAATCCATCCAAGTGGTTCAATGCCATTACGATTAGTTGCTTCGATACAAATGATTTGCTTCAAATTCAACAATTAGCTTGTGTGAAAAACATTGAAACAGTTCAAAAATTGAAGCGCAAATCGGAAAGCGAATGGAAAGGTTGGACTGTTGAAGAATCGGAAAAAAGTGGGTTCTCCATAACTACCCTCCAACATTATCCGTACGGCTTTTCGTTTAACCAATTGCATCTACATCAAGTGGATTTTTTGCATCAATTGGGATTTCAAGGAAAAGGAATGACCATCGCTGTGATTGATGCTGGTTCTGAGAATGCTACGAATATGGCTTGTGTTGAGCATTTGTTTGCTGAGAATAAAATACTTTCTACTAAAGATTTTGTGGCGCACGATGGCAATGTTTACAATGATCATTATCACGGCGCAGCTGTTTTGTCGGTCATAGCGGGAAAAATGGATGGTGTGTATTTGGGCGCTGCATCCGAAGCTCAATTTCATTTATTGCGAAGCGAAGATGCGGATAGTGAATCACTTATTGAAGAAGATAATTGGGTTTCCGCCGCTGAATACGCCGACAGTGTGGGTGCGGACTTAATCAATTCGAGTTTGGGTTATACCACTTTCGACGACAGTACGCAAAACCATACTTATGCTGATTTAGACGGAAACACAACGCGTGTGGCAAAGGCTGCTGACATTGCGGCATCCAAGGGAATTTTAGTCGTTTGCAGTGCTGGAAATTCAGGTAATGATAGCTGGAAATACATTTCAACTCCTGCGGATGCGGATAGCATTTTAACGGTTGGTGCAGTTGATAGCCTTGGCAATTACGCTTCGTTTAGTAGTGTAGGCCCTTCGAGTGATGGCGACGTGAAACCAACAGTAGCTTCAGTGGGAAAACAGACGTATTTATTTATTCCCAGTGAAGAAAATGTGGTGCGAGGCAACGGGACTTCCTTCAGTTCACCCATGATGGCGGGCATGACAGCGTGTTTGTGGCAAGCGTTTCCAACTTTGAAAAATTGGGAAATTATTGAATTAATTAAACAATCTGCTAATCAATTTTCGTCACCTGATTCACTCTTAGGTTACGGAATCCCTGACTTTCAAAAAGCTTACCAATTAGCCAATGGAACGCAACCTGAGAACGTTGATGTAGAACTCTTTGATCTTTATCCAAATCCACTTGGAGCAGAAAGTTTATCTGCACTTATTTATACTTCACAAGCACAAACGATTCAAGTTCAAATCACTTCTGTTTTAGGTCAACTGATACACACTGAAAAAGTTCAACTCGACTTTGGACAAAACAAACTTGTATTAACGCATTCCACACTTCCCAAAGGCACATATACTTTTCAAGTTATTTCTGAGTCGGGTAAAAAAGTGTGTCGATTGGTGGTGGTAATGTAAAGCAGCGATTACTCTAAAAAAAAACGCCAAGTTTCCTTGACGTTTGATAGCAATTTAATTTATCAATATCATGATTTAATAACCTGAGTTCGATTATTAAAATTGGATTGAGATTAATAATCCAAAACAGTAAACACTACTCTTCTGTTTAATGCCTTGCCTTCAGGAGTTTCATTGTCTGAAATAGGTTTGGTTTCGCCATAACCAACAGCTTTCATTTGTTTTGCATTTACTCCTTTTGAAATCATGTAATTCATTACTTGTATAGCTCTTTTTTTAGATAGCTCTAAGTTCTTTTTTGAGTCACCTGAATTGTCGGTATGTCCGCCTACTTCCACTACAACAGTTGGATTTTCCTTTAAAATTTCTACCATTTTATCAATTGTTGCAATCGATTCCGGTGTTATTTTATTAGAACTTGTTTCAAAACTAATATTTGATAATTGGAATAGTTGTCCTTTCTCAATTTTAAAAGGTTTCAATGCAACTGTCTTCGGTTTTCCTTTTTCTGAGGCAACTAATTGAAGTTCGTCTTTTGTAATTAAATATCCAATTGCGTTTACTTCAACAGAATAGTTTCCTGGTTCCAAGTACAAATTGCTGATTCCCGTTGAATTTGTTTTGCCACTGAAAACAGTTTTTGTTCCTTGTAATACACGAATGTTTCCTTCAACCGGCTTACCATATTGCTCATCTAGTAATTTAACCGTTACATTTACCATTTCTTTGTAAGGATCTTCTTTTATTTCTGGTTTAACGGGTTCGATAACCGGCTCATTTATTGGCTCTTTCACGACAACAGGTTCTGGTTTCTTTTCAACAATTGGTGCCTTTACAACTGGCGGTGGTGGAGGTACAACTGTTTTCTTTTTACCGAAAGCATAGCGAACACCAATTCCTGCGGAATATAATAATTGCTTATTGCTTTTCAATCCATTTGTCATAGAAGAATAATCCCCTCTCTCCTCTGTGATTTTATAGTTTACTTGATTCTCAAAATTTGTCTTTTGCTGCTGTAAATTAATATAAAAGTGAAGAGCTACATTAGGGTTTAATTTATAACTCACACTCGGACGAACAAACCATGTTGTATTTACAGAGCTCTTGGTTACTGAACCGCTTTTTGTAGTAGGTGTAATTCCCAATCCAACATTAAAACCTTGATTGTGTAAATTATCAAAATATTCATTCACATCACCTGACGGATTTGTTCGATTATAATGTTCTTGTGTAATCAACCAACTATTTGGATCTGGGGTGGCATTATCATCAAATACAGCTGTGCCGTTATTGTCTAATTTATATACTGCCTCATAGTCAAAATTCGAATTAGAGGCTTCAAATGTTGCTTTACTAGTCACATTCAAAATAACTCCTGCATCAATATGGACTCCCCAACTTTCACCAAATTCTTTTTTGAATAATACCATAAGTGGAATACCAAATGTATGCTGCTTAATTTGTTCATCGATTTTGGCATTAGAAAGAATCCCTTGTCTAAACGTATAACCCTGACCATCAATAGACTGATATTCAATAGAAAAGGGATTTAGAGTTAAATCGTATTGGGTCTGAAGAAATTGGAATCCAGCACCTAAACCTACAAATTTCTTTTTCCCGAAAAAGTACCCCAAAGACGCGTTCAAACCATAATGAAAACCGTTTTTTTGATCCACTGAATTCAAGCTTGAATTTAAGGCATTCATATAGTTTTGAGACCAATTATTTTGTTCTAGTTTGCCCGATTGGCTTCCACCAAAAACAGCTATTTCTGCGAACCAAGAAGGCGTTGAAGCTTCTTTTTGAGCCCAACTATTAGACGTCATAGTACAGATAGTTAGAGCAAGAATCGATTTTTTGAAGAATGTATTTACCACGACGCTTAGTTTTTAATGATTTTTATAATAACATTTTGTCCATTACCCTTTTTCACGTTTAAGAAGTAAAGTCCTGTAGAAAGGTGCGACAGGTCCAATAGCGTTTCCGTGTTTCCACCAATATAATTCCCAACGATTTCACCCGATAAGGTACTCAACTCAATCGTTGCGTTTTCAAGGCTTATTTCTGAAGAAATGCTTATTGAATGGTTGAATGGATTTGGATATACATTTATTTTACTTTCTTCAAAAACAACTTCTTCATTTGATAATACAGAGTTATAGTACGTCTTTTGGTAGCAATTATCTTTTGTTGATATTACCCAGTATTTTTTTGTGTTCAACTCCAATGAAGGATTGTAATAATTTTGATTGATTTCATTGACTAAAGTATTACCTTTCAATGTTGGATAATCATCGTAACCCCATTGATATCCAGTCACTAAGTTTGCTTCACAAACCAAATTATCTGCAAAGTAATTTACTTGTGCCAAGTGTGAGTTTTGGCTTTGTACTTGTACATTTACTGTTGCAGTAGCACTACATCCATTTTGAGTTGCTGTAAGTGCAACGTCAACATTTCCTGAATTTGGAAAACTAACAATTGCATATTGGCTTGTACTACCTTGTGCATCAACTACGCCATTTGAAGAACTCCATTGGTAAGTTACTCCACTTGGTGGTGTACTTGCCGCTCCAAAATTTAGGTATTGAGTTCCAGAACAAATTGGCAACGTTGGTGTGTCAACAATTACAGGGGTTGCAGGTATTGTATTAACAACTAATACTGCTGCATCCGAAATAGCTGTGCCACAACCGCCTACAACTTCAGCCGTATATGATCCTGCATCTGTTGTCAAAACACTTGGATAACTATAGGTAGCTGCGTTCGCTCCAGCAATCGTGATGTTATTTTTCTTCCATTGGTAACTCAAAGTACCTGTACCAGTCGCGTTAACGTTAAATGAAACACTTG
>CAZHPL010000158.1:0-7327 GCA_964534495.1 uncultured Lishizhenia sp. | reverse complement strand
GTACAGTAGTTACAAAAAGTACTGTTTCGAAGTAAATATTACCATTTATGGCTAAAATAATTTCTAACACAAGTCCTTGCCCAATATCGAGCACAATGCAACTCATTGGTGGAAAATGGTCAATGCCAATAATCTATATATTGTTGAAAGAAACCAAACGATTCAAAGATTTGGAACGCAGCGTAGAAGGCATCAATACACGAATGTTGGTAAAGGAACTAAAACAATTGGAAGAGGCAGGCATCATTAATCGTCAAGTGTTTGCTGAAGTACCGCCACGCGTTGAATATTCTTTGACGGAAAAAGGACGAGCATTAAAATCCGTTTTGGACGAGTTGAAATCTTGGGGAACAAGCTATAAAAAATGATATTATTGAACAGAAACTTCCAATTTCTTGAATTAGATCTTTGTTAATTATCTCCTTTGGTTTCTGCTTTGTTCTAGAAAGATTAATTTTGGTTTTTTCTACTAAATGACAAGAATTTTAATTCTACTATTTCTGATAATATCAGTAAATCTTTCTGCACAACATATTGTTGTAACCGCAAAAATCCAATTAGAAGACACGACTTTCAATACTTCAACAAAGCAGTTTAGTGTGTTAAAGAAACGATTGAACTCAGATACTTTAATCCATCAATGGCAAGAAAACAGCAATGAGATTCTAAAGAAAATCGAATTATCATCTGGTAAATATATTTTTCGTGTCAAAACTGCTGATGGAGGTTCAAAATCAATAGATTTTAATGTCTCAGATAAAACACAACAGACTATTGAATTAGGAACCATTGTTATTCCTTCGAAAGTTGGAAGTTTAGAGGCCGTTACAGTCACTGGGATTCCGAAAAAAATGATACTTATTGACCCCGAGAAAACAACTGTTTTAGTGGAAAATAATGCAGTATTAGAACGCGGTTCAATTTATGATGCTATTTTGAAAATTCCAGGAATTATTCCAAATCCTAACGGTGGCTTTACTTTCTCAGGACAAATGGCATCTGTCTTTTTTGAAGGTATTCCAAGTTCGTTAAACGGTTCCGATTTGGATAATTTACTTCGTGGTTTACCCGCTACTACTGTCAAAAAAATAGAATTAGTCACCAATCCTGGAGCCTCTTATGACGCAAATTTTAGCGGTGTAATCATTGATATTATTAGTCGTGATAAAACCTTCAAATGGCTTTCTGGCTCTGTAAATTTAACGATTGGTTTTAATTACAATTTCAAAGCAATGCCCTCTTTCGTAATAAGTGGAAAAGCGAAAAAATTTAGCTGGAACATACAAGGCAACTACTCTTTTCAAGAACATACACAAAAAAACTATAGCACGCGCATATACACGTTTATAGACAGTTTGCCAAAAATGCATACGAACAGAAAAGAACAATCAGCAGACAATTATTATTCAGTACGAACCAATCTAACACAACAACTAAACCATAAAAGCTTTATTCAGTTGAATGTTGGAACAGGATTTTCAACCAATCAAACAGAAGGAAATGCTGTAGTAACAACCGAACATTTAGCGATTTCACCGTTTACCAACCAATACCTTACAAACAATAATTGGAAAAGCATAAATGGAGGATTTAAATACCGTTGGGTAATTGATTCCTTAAACAGAAAACTTGATGTTTCGGGTAATTACAATGCTGATTTTGGTGCAGCGAACAAAGCCTTTGAACAGCAACGCCAAGACACCATTTTCTCTTACATTCAATCTCAGAATATGAATCAACGAATAATGGCGCGAGCCGACTTTGAATGTCCATTTAAAAATAAAATAACTCAACTAAATTTCGGTGTGAAGCTTTCTTTATTTACAGGAAAAAACACCGGTAAATACCACTTAAATGATAGTATTTCAAACAGTTGGAATGCAATACAATTTTCAACTTCTTTACCATTTGTTTTTGTAGAAAAAAATCTTGCCGCTTACACTGAGTTCAAACAACGCATTGGAAAGAAATTTGCTTTCACCTTAGGTTTACGAGCAGAAGACTATGGAATTTCAGGTCGAGTTCAAGACACTTTAACATTACAAAAAGCATTCAAAAACTTATATCCTTCGCTTCACATGATGTATCGACTTGGCTCTGACATCAACCTTTCCGCTAATTATTCTAGAAAAATCAATATGCCTTATTTTGGAATGTTTGACCCAAATTTCACGGGGTATTATGACAGTTACACTAAAAACACGGGGAATAATAATTTAAACCCCAATTTCTTGCATCGATCTCAAATAAAACTAACCATTTTCGAATACCTTCAAATCAGTGCTTCACACGTTTTCTCAAACGCAGTTAATTTCAGTGAAGTTAGCGTTGACTCACTTACACAAGCCGTTAATTATTCCTACAAAACCTATTCGAATGTCCAATCACTTTCTTTCTTTGGATCAATTCCAGTTCCTTTTGGGATGTTCAAAGAAGGATTGGCTTTTTTCCAAAAAGAAATAAATGTAGATGAAGTTTCATTTTTATACATTTATGGAGATTGGAATAAAACCTTTATCCCAAATTATCAATACATTAACCCCAATAAAGCACAATGGACATTTGGTGTTTATTCTCAATTTATTTTGCCTTTGAAAATTCGACTGAATGTTGAATATAACTTTAGTGGAAAAGGACTAACTCAAATCACAGAATACACAAGACCGATACATGAAATTGAAACAGTAATCAGTCGTGAATTCGACCATGATAAATGGCGTGTTTCTTTTACTATTCAAGATGTTTTGAACTCAAGTAGAACCTATAGTAGAGTGGTTTACAATCCCTTGACCAATGAAAGTTACACAAAATGGGACACTCGAACTTTTTGGTTTAAAGTAGCCTATTCTTTTGGAAAATATGAGCGTCCTTCACTGAAAGAAAATGCGATTCCAATTAAAGGATAAAAACCTATTTTCTTTTCAAAAATTAACCCTCTTTTTTAAGTTAAATCTGTAACAATTCAAAACTTATTCTCAGAAAATCAATTTTTTAACATTCGATTTAGTTTGTTTTGAATAAACTTATTTTCTGGGATTTAAGAATATCGTGATTAAAAACTTTCATTTGCTGAAAAAATTCCGATTTTATTTCTTAAATTAAGTCCATAAATGTAACCTCTGTTACTGATTTTAGTAAAATAAAAAAGGAATTTGAAAATGAGAAATAACATTATTATCTGCCTTTTGTCGCTGAGTCTATTTTCTTGTGGATTTCCAGGCGTGGTCATTCATAAGAATGAAACCGTTCAGCAAACCTACATCAATAATGATTTAGTGACAACACGAACATCGGAGTATCCTTGTTTAGATACTTATGTTGGATGTAATTGTCAAAGACGTGTAAAAACAGTTACAGATACTGCAACGGGTTTGATAAAGGAAAAAAGTGTTTACAGAGCGAAGGGATTAAATTTTAGACCAACCAAAACACGCTTTTATCACCGAACAAAATTCTACAACGAGAAAGATAAATTGATTAGAAAAAAAGTGGAATTCATCGAAAAATTTGGTCGACATGGTCATCCAATTTATTCACGGGAAGTTATTATTCAGAAAAATGGTCAGCGAAAAGTTACAGTTGATAAAATGCCAAAAGACCCTGAAGCTGAGCAATTAGAAGTACAAACACAAGAATAAATCACCAATTTCTGTCAAAGCCTGCATCTACTAAACGCTCTTCCGTATTGGTTTTCAACGCGAAGTTAAATCCTGAATAAACCGAATACGCACCAATATTACCTTTTTTATCCATCGCAAGGAAACAGCATTGCAAATTGGTTAAATCTTTATGTTTTCGAATAATGCGATTAACGGCTTCTTTACAAGCTTCAAGTGGAGTATAACCTTGTCGCATTAATTCAACAACCGTGTGACTTCCTGCTATTCGAATAATGGCTTCCCCTAAACCTGTTGCTGTAGCCGCTCCAACTTCATTATCGATGAATAAACCGGCTCCAATTATCGGCGAATCCCCTACTCGACCATGCATTTTATAGGCCCAACCGCTTGTTGTACAAGCACCACTAAAATCACCATTTGCATCGCGAGCAATCATACCAATGGTGTCATGGTTTTCATGATTGATTTCAGGTTTTTTGAATAAATCTTTGTTTTCTTTTCGCCATAGCTCCCACTCCTTTTTGACTTCTGGAAGTGGTGTTTTTGCTGTTTGGAAACCATAGTCCAAAGCAAATTGTTTGGCTCCATCCCCCACTAACATCACGTGTTGCGTTTTCTCCATGATTGCTCTTGCTACTGAGACAGGGTGAGCAATTCCTTCTAAAAAGGCAACCGAACCACAGCGCGATTGTTCGTCCATAATACAAGCATCCAATGTCACATGTCCATCTCTATCAGGTCTTCCACCTATACCCACACTTCGATTAGTCAAATCGGCTTCTGTTACGCGAACTCCTTTTTCAACTGCATCTATGGCTTTCCCTCCTTTTGAAAGCACTTCCCATGCTGCTTGATTGGCTGCCAAACCATGATTCCAAGTTGACATAATGATGGGACCATCGTACGTTCCCTCTGAGGCAGAAGAAAAAATACGTGCAGCACTGACAGGTTTTACGGCTGATAATACTCCAGCTGTTAATCCCAATTTGAAAAAGGAACGACGTTTCATTTTGCGTTTTTCTTTTTAAGTTGTTTCGCTAACCAACGTTGGTAAATCGTAGCATTCTCCATGTGTTTTACATCCGAAACTTCAAAAACATGTTCTAAAGATGCATCCGGTTTTGCACACATAAACAAATAGTCCACATGGGCATAATTCAATACTGCATCCTGAACTTTTTGAGTTGTCAAACAAATTGGACCGGGAGGCAAGCCAGCAACTTTGTACGTATTGTAAGGGCATTCTACTTCTCTGTGTTTTCTTAATAAGCGTTCCACACCTTCCAACTGATCTTCTTCCCAACAAAATTTAAACGTTGGATCCGATTGCAAGCGCATTCCTTTTTTTAATCGATTCAAATATAATCCAGCAATTATGGGCCATTCCTCGGGGTGCACAGCTTGCTCACTAAATACAATACTTGCCAAAGTAGCTAATTGACTTTGAGAAGTTAATCCCATTCCTTTCAATTTTGCTTTGCGTTCATCATTCCAAAATTCATTGAATTGATTCGCCATAAACTGCACAAAACCAGCTTCATCTGTATCAAAATATAATTCATACGAACCCGGATAAAACATGCTAGGCATTTGCTCCGGAGTAAAACCGAATTTCTCAAGCGTTTTTCCATTATACATGTACTGAACTAGTTTAGCACTATCCAACATCAAACATTTTTCTGCTTCGGAAGCCATTACAAACAAATCTCGGCAATTGGAAATAGTCACTTTTACTTTAACTTCGGCTTTTCCATTTCCTTCTTCGTTCATGAGGAATCCTTCTGCTAAATCCCCGTATTTTTCTTGCGATAAGATTAGGTATTTTCCCTTCGCTATTTTTCCTTTTTTCAGTCCTTTATATTCTCCAACTGAAAGAAACGCTTTTTCATCATCAATGATATTTTTTTCTTTCAAAGCATTTGCCAAATCCTGCAAATTCATTTCTTCTCGAATGAAGAAAGTTACTTCACTTCCATTCACTGTTTTTGTTCTCCCTGCAAGAAACAACATGATTTTCGGGGAAGCAATCGCCACCGCAACCAATGTTGCAACAATTCCAATAATAACTACTGTTCTTTTAGACATAACTGATAAATTATTTCATCCAACCTTTCACCCTTAAACTTTAACCAATCTTTTCGCACACCCACTCTTCGGAAACCTGCTTGCTCAAATAAATGAATGCTTGCCGTATTATCACTGTGAATTGTGCATTGTAAATTTCGTAAATCCAATAAATCCCTTGCGTATTCTTTTATTAATTCAATCGCTTCAAGCGCATAGCCTTTACGGCGTTCTTTTTCTTCTGCGATAATAATACCAACTGTTG
The DNA here is from genome assembly GCA_964534495.1 of uncultured Lishizhenia sp. Lineage (GTDB taxonomy): Bacteria > Bacteroidota > Bacteroidia > Flavobacteriales_D > Crocinitomicaceae > UBA952. Next base: position 1,378 of record CAZHPL010000158.1, on the reverse strand, counting down.
CGTAACCGTGTTTAAAATTGACATCATACATATCGATTGCGCCAACTGTAAAATCATCTGCTTTCAAGCAAATCATAAAACGCACTTGTCCAGAATGACGAATATTGGATTGTTGTTCGATTAATTCATGAATTCCATGCATTGAAAAGGGAATTTCCGTGTTGGAAACCTTCCAATTATCGGGATTATTTTCCCAAATAAACAAGGTCGTCGCGTCCGAAGATTCAACGGCTCTCAGGTAGATGTTTTTTCCCTTCAACATGGTTTAAAAATTCGATACGGCTTTTGATATGCTCCATTGTATAATAAGGAATGCCCTCAAAATCCTTTTCCAAATGTAAGCCAAAAACCTTTCTCAGCTTTTTATTTTTTTCCAAAAAACGTAGCAAATCAGCAATTTTCACCACATTTTCGGGCACTTCCCACAATTTCTTTAAAGGAAACAAACATGTTACCTCACTTGAGGCTCTTTCCAATTCACTAAAAACAGTGGCCACTTTTTGTTTTGAAATCAAGGCATCAATTTCAACAAAAACGGATTGAATTTTGCTTTTTTCAAGCACCTCAAGCACTTTATTTACAGGAACATGCTCATCCTTTCCCTTTGCTTTTAAGCTAAAATAAAATCCATCAATGGAAATACCAATATGCGGTGGAATTTTAGTGGCGTGCAAAATCCAAATAAAGGTTCCCTCCTTAAATACAGTGGTATCTAAAGGTAAAATAGACTGAAATGAAAAATCACAAATTGATTTCTCCATTGAAAACAAAAGTTGCAGGTCCGATTAAAAAAACGTTTCTGTACGCATCACCGTCTCTTTCAAGGGAAACGCGCAATTTTCCTCCTTTCACATCAATTGAAATTTCATGTAAAGGCTCTTTGGATAGAAAATCAGCAACCAACGCACAAGCTGTGACTCCCGTTCCACAAGATAAGGTTTCATCTTCTACTCCCCTTTCATACGTTGAAACGCGAAACTGTTTTGGGGCAATTTCTTCTAATAGATTAACGTTAATTCCATTTGCTTTGTATGCATCCGAATAGCGAATTTCTTTTCCCAAACGAACTGTATTTTCTGTCGATAAATCATTTGTAAAATGGATGTAATGTGGTGAACCTGTATACACTTCGAAATCTTCACCTACTTTGTGAATCGTTTCCACGTCAATCATTTTCAAGCGCACCTCGTCGTTTTTACAAAAAGCCAAATGTTCACCATCAATTGCCCAAAAACGAACCTCTTCTACAGGAATACCAAGTGAACCCGCAAAATGTACAGCACATCGCGCTCCATTTCCACAAAAACTCTTGGAACCATCCGAATTGAAGTACTCAACCTCAAACGAATAGCCTTCTATTTTGTTAATTTTTATTAAG
>CAZHPL010000157.1:0-7406 GCA_964534495.1 uncultured Lishizhenia sp. | reverse complement strand
AATCACTTGAAGTAAAGTATCAGCAATAATTTTAACGCCAAATATTACGGAACCAGGCGTTGCAAAAATCACATTTGTCTTATCAGAAATTCCTTTTTTCTTAAAATAATGTGCTGATAAATACGCTGTTTTTTGAGGTGCACCTCCACATTTAATGGGAGTTGTCGGTTGTGTGAAAACGGCATTTCCACCTTTGAAATTTTGTAAAAGTTCCCAGGTTTTGTTAGGGTCCACATAATTACTGCAAACAATTCCTTTTTCAAGTCCTTCACGAAGACCTTCAATTCCGTCAATGTTATTTACCAAACCTGGAGCAACAACAAGATAGTCATACGTAATATCTCCCGATTTTTCTGTGGAAACAGAGTTGTTTTCAGGATTTAATTGTGTGGCAAAATCCTTAATCCATTGAACATTTTTTGGAATGAACTCACTAGTGTTGCGGATACTTTTTTGGTAATTAAAAGCACCAGCTCCGACCAAAGTAAATGCAGGTTGATAATAATGTTTTTCTGAAGGTTCAATTATCGCGATTGAAACGTTTGCATTTTTTTTCCGCATTTGCGATGCTACCATTATACCGGCAGTTCCTCCACCGATAATAAGTACTTGATAATGTGACATGTTTTATAGTTTTAGTTTCGATAAAACTATGCATTGCAAAAATTCATATTTGCAACAAATGTTACATGTGTCAATTTTATTTAGCTTGAAAAAAATGACTTATTGCGTCACTCATGAATAGTTCAAAGCAATTTTCAATGTCTTTTTGTCGCTTGTAAAATAGTTCAGGCGCTGTGTGTAATTGATTTGGAAACGATAATTTGGAAGCAACGCCTTGACTCAATTTGCGCAAACCAAAATCACTTGCATAATGATTCAACCATTTTTTAGACCGAAAATGTAGCAGAAAATTCGCGAAATGTTCATTCAACTCTTCTTCCCAAATGGATTGATGTACATAAAAATTCTCTAAGTATTCTTCTAAAATCTCTGCGTGATATTCTTCCCATTTCATGGCTAGCAAATGATCGAAGTACAAATCGATGGCTATTCCAGCAACTTTGGGTAAATCAGCATACAAGCTCAATCGCAATTCGGTGACGGAAGGATGCGTATCAATAAACGAATCAATTTTCCTATGTAAATGAATTCCTTCTTGGATTTTTGGGTGATAATGATCCAGATTTTTTCCTTTGACAAAATCACCATATAAATTGGCAAGCATCAAATCACTGTCATTTCCTGAAAAATACAAATGACCTAAGTAATTCATAGTTGCTCGATTTGTTTTAGAATGATTTGCAAAGCATCTGTGTGAATGTCGTGTTTTCCATCAAACAAAAGTGTTTGAAATCCTGCATTTTCGTATAATTCAAGTTCACTTTGTTGTTGTTCATCCGTATAGTATTCATCCTGATTTCCGAGTACAAAAAAATGTTGTTGTGAATCAGAAAAAATTGGCTTTTCCAAATCGGGAGGAAAGACAGAAGACCATAATATCAAATGGTTGAAATTTCCGGGTTGCTTAAAGTACCAACGAGCGGCTGTAGCGCCACCTTGTGAAAAACCTAATAATATTACTTTTTGGTATGAATTAGTATTTTTATGATGTTCCAGGAGTTGTTGCAGCCAATTCAGATTATCGGAAATATCATCTTCCCGTGCTTCTTTAGTCATCCAAGATGCACCAACACGACCGGAATTTCCTTGCAAATAAAAACGATGTGGTCCTTCAGGAGCAATGAGGTGATAATTATCAGGAAGAGATTGAAACTTTCGAAGGAAGAACTCGGGTAATTGTCCATAACCATGCAGAGCAATGAATAAAATCGTTTGCTTAATCTCCAACTTTCTTTCTGCAAAGCGAAAAGTTTTTATTGCTTTAAAAGTTTGCACCTTGTTTTCCATTACATTGGATTTTTCAAGGTCATAAATTTAGCTTCTCGTTGATTGTAGAAAAAACGATAGATAACTTTTGTGCCTGATTTCATCTCTGGTTCAAAAGTATTCAAATCCGCATCTTTTGGAACAGTACCCAAAGTAGATTCTATTATGGCAATATCCTTAAATCCATTTACATTGGGTAAAAATTGAAAAGTATTTGCCTCAACAGTTGAAGTTCCCATTCCATCAAAATTTTTCCACTGAAAAATGCGTCTTGGTGTGTGTTCCTTTACATTATAGACATCCATGTAAGAAGCGTTGCGTATTCTGAAATCAACTAAAATGTCTTTGTAGTCTGCGGACAGAATATTTTCAAATTTTACTTTCAAAGGAAGGAGTGGAGAAGAGGGAATGGCAATAGGAGGAGAAATCAAATCCAAGCCACCATCGTAATAGAAAAGGTAATTGTAATTCCCCATGAAGCCAATTTCGGCGCGTTTAGCAGGATTTGGTGATTGAGCAGCTTCATTGATTGCAAATTCTTTACGATTAACAGTGATTATGGCATCTTCTTTTTCGTCACCATCCAAGTTTTCTTTATAAATTTTTAGTTCGTATTTTTCAGTGGCAGGAATATGAAGCTGGGCGCAAACATGTCTTTTGGCATACGTCTTCAAATCGCCGTGGTCTTCGGGTAAACTATTTTCATCAATTACTTTTGCTTGGTCAGGCACATTTTTGTTATCACAAGCCACCACTAAAAACACTAAACTGAGTGCAACAATTCTCTTCATAAAACAAATATAATTCATGGCCTTTGTTTTTTATCCTTTTTTTAATCAATTAACGTGTAAAATAGACCATTGGAAAAGTTATCGTACAAATAAATTGGCAATTAATTAAATTTATAAAAATTACCCATCATGAAAACCATTCGTACCATTATTATAGACGACGAACGACTAGCCCGAGAAGAACTTCATTCTTTGCTTAGGAATTATCCGGAAATTGAAGTTGTTGGAGAAGCTGTTAATGCATTAGATGGAATCGAGAAAATCAAGGATAAACATCCGGATTTGATTTTTCTTGATATTTCAATGCCAGGAATGGATGGATTCGAAATGTTAAAGCACATCGATGATTTACCACAAGTTGTTTTTGTTACAGCCTATGATGAATATGCGTTGAAGGCTTTTGAAAATCAGGCTTTGGATTATATTCTAAAACCTATTGATCCTGAAAAAATCGCTAATGTTGTACGAAAAGTTTCAGTTGAGAATTTTGAGGTTAATAGTCCAGAATTGAATGATAGAAAACAGCGAAAACTATCAGGAAACGACAAAGTGTTTATCAAAGACGGTGAAAAGTGCTGGTTCATTGAATTGAATCAAGTGCGCATGATGGAATCCGATGGGAATTATGTAAAAGTCTATTTCGATAAATTTAGACCAATGGTTCTTCGTTCGCTCAATAGTTTTGAAGACCGATTGGATGGCGAAGTTTTTTTTAGAGCCAATCGAAAGTATATCATTAACTTGAATCACGTTGTTGGCATCGAAAACTGGTTTAATGGAGGCATGAAAGTTGAGCTTTCCAATGGTGAAAAAATTGAAATATCAAGGAGACAAGCCATACGATTTAGAGAGGTTTTTTCCTTGTAAAGCAAAGTTTAATTATAGTCAAAAAAAAAGGCGGAATATTAAGTTCCGCCTTTTTTTTATGTTCAGTTTTAATTCTATCTAATTTGTGAGAAAGAAACACGTCTGTTTGCAGCATTAATTTCTGTTGAGTTACCAAAATATTTCGGCTCAGAGAAACCTTTGTGAGAAACAACAAAACGATCACGAGCAACGCCTCGAGCAACCAAGAAGTCAACACAAGCATTTACACGATTCAAAGAAAGTTTGTCATTGTAAGCAGCACTTCCGATTACGTCTGTATGCCCAACAGCTTTCAATTTTACATCTGGGTTTTCAATCATGAACTGCGCCAATCGAATTAAGATAATTCTGTAGGCCGGGTTGATTTTATAAGATGCTGTTTCGAATAATACATCATATAATTCCAATTGACCATAAGCGCTTGGAAGTAAAGCATTGTTAGGTTCAGTACAACCATTGTAAATTGTAAATCCTGGAACATCTGGACAACGGTCTAAGATATCAGGGATTTTGTCACCATCCTTATCAGGACAACCTTCTTGAGTACCAGGTGTATAAGGACACAAATCTTCTGCATCTACAACACCATCATTATCAATATCAGCTTTGTTTGGATCGTATGAAATATCTTTTGTTGTTTTAGGGAAAGGACAACCACTGTATTTCATAATACCTTTCAAAGTTGGACAACGGTCGATTACATCTGGAATTTCGTCATCATCAGAATCAGGACAACCGTTTAATTTACCTGGTATTAACGGACAAATATCTACATCATCATTGAACCCATCTCCATCGGTATCGAACTGAGTTGGAATGTAAGGTGAGTTTGTATTTGTTTTTGGCTTGTCTTCAACTTTCGGTTTATCCTCAACTTTTGGCTTATCCTCAACTTTTTTAGGATTACAATCCGTATTGTTTTTAACAGTTGGACAAGCATCAATAATGTCTGGAATATTGTCTTCATCATAATCAGGACAACCTTTGATTTTACCTGGTAAGTATGGACATAAATCATAAGCATCAGGAATACTATCACCGTCTGAATCTAATTTCTCAAAGTTTGGATTAAGTGGGGTAATAGTTACACCATGTGTGTTTACTGTTGCGCCTGGTGCTGAATTTGGTTCAAGGTCGAAAGCATTAATAACACCGTCATTGTCATCATCTAATAATTTTTCTTTGGTTTCTTTCAACTCATTTTGAAGGATAATAACGGTCGCCATATCAGAACCTTCACCACCTCTTTTACAAGTTACCCAATCCGCATGAACATCGTATTTTCCAATGTAGTAATTGGCTCCAAAATTCAAAGTCATATAATAACCTGTCCATCCGCCATGCCAATCAACAGGTTTTAAGAAATCAAATAAACGATCTTGACGAATGTGTGTTGTCATTGATAAATCTCCAAAAATGGAAAAATGCTTACCAATTTTGTATTGTGGTTGAATTCCAAAAATCCCGTTTAACATGTGGTCAACTTTCCCCATATTCAATAAAGGACCACTTGTTCCAGTTCCTGTTTCGATTAATACACTTGGATTCCACATGGCCGAATAACCACCACCGAAATGCGCCAATAAACCAAATTTTTCAGTAAATTCATCAAAATGAAGTACATCTCGTAGATTAATTACAGGTTGAGCTGAAATACGTAGATAGTTCGTGTGATTTCCAAGATTAATCCATTGAAAATAGTCATAAGAAGCATCTAATTTCCAACCCCAGCGATTGTTTCGCATATAACGACCCTCAACACCGTAATGATGCAAATTAATCATTTTAGTTATTCCAATTCCTGGGTCATGTATTCCATCGTGCCATCCAATTTGTGCACCAACTGACCATTGATTATAAGGTTTTGGCGGATATTTTGACTCTTTTTTCTCGGTGGGTTGAGAATAAGATAAAATGCTGAAAAGCAAGGATAGAGAAAGAAAAATGAATTTTTTCATTTTAGTAGGTTGTTTATTTGCTCGACAAATTTAATTTTTTTATTCGTTTTATAATAATTTTGTTGCATTCAAGCTATAAACTTTACCATGTTAAAAAGTCAAGAACATATTATATTAGGTTATTCCGGACATGGTTTTGTTGTAACAGAATCTGCTTTTTTGAGCAATGTTCAGATTATCGGTTATGCTGAAGCACTTGTTTCATCGAATAATCCCTTTAATTTGAAACATATAGGTTTTGAAAAAGATCCAGATTTTTTTCAAAAATTCCCACATGTTTATTTTATTCATGGGGTTGGTGAAAATCCTATTCGATATAAAATAGGAAATTTCATACGTGAAAACGGTGGAGATTTTGCAAATATTATTCATCCAAATGCAATCGTTTCAAGTAAACTTGAATTAGGTTCTGGAAATTTTATTTCAGCTGGAGCAATTCTGAATAGCTTAGCAAAAATTGGAAATGATTGCATTATTAACACAGGGGCAATTGTTGAGCATGAATGTGAATTAGGTAGCACGGTACATATTGCTTCCCGAGCAGTTTTGGCTGGAAATGTGAAAGTTGGTGATAGAACATTTATTGGTGCAGGGTCTGTTGTACGTCCAGGCATAACAATTGGTAAAGATGTGATCGTCGGAGCGGGAGCTGTTGTTGTTAAAGATATTCCTGATGGAATTGTTGTTGTTGGAAATCCAGCTAAACCATTAATTCGATAAATAAATATGAGCGAGGAGAGTGATAAGTCGAATGGTGAATTATTGGATAATGATTTACAAACTTCCAATTCTAGTAATGATTCAGAATTAAAGTCAAAAGCAAAAAGTGGATTTTCTTGGTCGATTTTAATACAATTATCACATCAACTTCTAAATTTCGTAGTTTCAATTTTATTAGCCCGAGTACTTATTCCAGCTGATTTTGGAAAAGTTGGAATCATCATGATTTTTATGTCTTTAGGAAGAATTCTATTAGACGGTGGTTTAGCTCCAAGTTTAATTCGCACGAAAGATCCTGACCAAAAAGATTATTCAACCGTTTTTGTCATTAATATTTCTGCGGCATTAATTTCTTACGGACTACTTTTTGTATTTGCCCCAAGTATTACAAGCTATTTCAATCAAACAAATGATTTTACATCCTTGCTTCGTGTCTATGGAATTGTCTTGATTTTAGGTTCATTAACGATTGTTCAATCCGTTCGATTAAACAAAAACCTCCAATTTAAAACACAATTCAAATTATTACTCCCTAGCCTTATTATTAGTGGAGCATGTGCCATTTGGATGGCATACAATGGTTTTGGAGTGTGGAGTTTGGTTTACAAAGAAATCATTTTCTCGTCTTTAGCAGGTGTTCAATTATGGTATTATTCCAAATGGACACCATCACTTGTTTTTAGCAAAGAGAAGTTTCTACATCATTTTAAGTTTAGTTACAAATTACTAATCAATGATTTGTTGTATCGCGTTTTCAATGACACTTATAAGTTTTTAATTGGACGCTTTTACTCTCCAACAGAACTCGGTTTGTACACACGAGCGAAGTCAATGGAAGAATTACCCAATGGTGTGATTTTTAATGCAATCAATCGAGTCATGTTTCCACTTTTAGCACAAGTAAACGATGATAACGAACGACTGAAGCGAGTTTACAGTATGATTATTTCTCGTGTGGCATTTATTCTAGTTCCAACTTTTACCGTTTTGGGAATAATGGCAAAGTATATTTTTATTTTCCTATTAACGGATAAATGGGTGCAATCTGCTTCGTACTTTCAAGTGTTGATGTTTGGATCCATCTTTCTTCCAATAAATGCATACAATATCAACATCTGTAAAGTAAAAGGACGAAGTGACATCGTTTTGAAAATGTCAATTTTGGAATTATCCTTAATTG
>CAZHPL010000156.1:0-7432 GCA_964534495.1 uncultured Lishizhenia sp. | reverse complement strand
GGCACGTGTTTATTACGAAGAAAATGATTTGAAAAGAATCCGCATTTATTGTGAAAAAGACGTGGTTGCTTTGATACAATTGTTTTTGCGTATGCGAGGCGATTCTTTAGTTGAAGAAGCAAATATCAGTTCTGTGAGTGAGCAGTAAGGTGTGCACTTCTCCCCTTCCATTTCGGTTTAAAAAAAGGCAAAATCAAAATGAGTAATGCGTTGTAAATGGGGAAAATGAATTGATATAAAGGAATTAGGAAATAAGCAATAGGACGTTTGAAATGCAAAAAGAATGAGCCAAAAAGCAACATATCAACTACTGTTTTGCCAAAATAAACAAACCCGAATAATTTCCATTTTGCGCAAGTTAAGGCATACATCATAATCGCAATGATGGAAAGAGTTAGTACTGACTGAAAAGCAGCTAAAAATGTACTCAAATGATCTTTGACATCTCCTGTTTTGGCTATCCACCGAATGCGTTGATGTAAAAACTCGTTCAATGATTGAGGTGTTTCTGTCCAAACTTGGAAATTTCGATTTGCCAGGACACGAATATCTAATTGAGCTTTTCTAAAATCACGTAACAAATAAATATCATCCCCACTTGGAACGTGAATGTGGCTTTCTAATTTATGAAAAGAAAGATAGGATTCCTTTTTGAATAGCATATTTGCACCACTTGCAATAATAGGTCGCTTCAAACCACTCAATCCCGTATTAATCGCATTGATTAATAATAAATCGATTTCAAGAATGTGTTGCCAGAATTTTTCAGCTTTCAGTACTGCGGGTAAGAGATATAAGTCAGCTTCCGATAATTCTTCCAATCTGCTAAAGTAATCTTTGGAAAAATAAACATCTGCGTCTAAAGTCAACATGTACTTTCCTTTTGCCACGTTAACTCCTTTTTCTATAGCTCGTTTTTTTCCATGAATCCCTTCCTCCATTTGAATAATCTGTGAATCGGGATGAAGTGACTGCAAAATTAGTTCACAAGTGTTGTCTTCTGAATGATCGTCAATAAAAATCAGTTCCGCAGGGAGTTTCTCTGATGCGTTCAAGCTTTCAATCAAGCGTTGTATGCGTTGACTTTCATTTCGAAAAGGAATAATTACCGAAATTTCATCCAAAGATAGTTTTGGACCTTTCGTTGAATAGCTCTTTTGCTTCTTCTTATTTTTCCACATTCCAATTCCTAAAACGAGGAAAAATCCAAGTAAATAAATAGCCATTAATCCAATCACCCCATCTTTCATTTTCGTCGTTTCATGTAAGCCAAAGAAACAATTGCTGGAAAAAGCAAATTAATTAACCACGTTGAAAAAGATGCCAATATCACGGGGAGCGTTTGTACACCAATGATTGAAAACAAAGTTACTGCAAGTGTTTCTCGAACAATTATTTTCCCAAAAAACAAAGAAGGAGTTAATGTTATTGCTAAAAATACGACTTGAATCATCGCAAAAACTGCTGTATTTATTTCAACACCAAATGCCATAAGCGCCAAGCAGTATTGAAGAATGAAAACACTATGTCTTCCCATCGAGAGCAACAAAAAAAGGGGGCGTGAAGGACCGTTTTTAACTTGTAAAACCAACGATTTTATTCTAAAAACATTCACAGAATTGAATAAAAATTCAAACGAAAAGAACAAAATCAATAATACGATCGCAAATGTCAATAGAACAGCGATTCTTACAGATGAAACATGCAATGTAGGCTGAAGCCAATGTAAAGCCAAAATACCTCCAAAAATGCTAATCCAGAATTGGCCAAAATTTGACAAAAGCGAATAATTCGTGATTTTCCATCGCTTGGATTTGTCATAATACATTACTCTTCCAAGAAAATTACCACTCAATGCAGGTGTTAAAAAACCACTTACTATTCCTGAAGCAAAGGCTGATAGATTATTTGGATTCTCACTTTCCTGAATAGATTTAAGGGTTAATTTCCATTTTTTCCATTCAAACCACCAGTTGAATCCTACAAAAAAGAAACAAAGTAACCAAGCCCAAGGTTTAACCAAGGTGATTTTTGAAAAATCAACGTTACTTTTGCCAACGTGTTTGATGAAAAGCAAAACAAAAACAACAAATAAAATTGCTTTCAGAAAAAAGAACAAATACGACTTATATTGTTTAGTTTTAATCAAGGATAATCATTTGAATGGTTGAAGATAAGATAATTCTCGGAATTGACCCAGGTACAACTGTCATGGGCTATGGCATTATTCATATTCAAAAGAATAAAATGAGTATGTTGAACTTTGGTATTATTCAATTGAACAAACTCAACAATCAGCCCGACAAACTGAAGCGAATTTTGGATCGATTAAATGGATTGATCAAAGAATATAAACCAGATGAAATGGCTATCGAAGCCCCTTTCTTTGGAAAAAATGTGCAATCCATGTTGAAATTGGGTCGAGCACAAGGAGTTGCAATTGCCGCTTGTTTAAATCATAATATTCCTTTTGAGGAGTATTCACCACGACGCATAAAACAATCCATTACAGGAAGTGGTGGCGCATCGAAAGAGCAAGTCGCAGCAATGCTTCAAAAGCTGTTGAATTTTCAGGAAATGCCTAAGTACTTGGATGCAACCGATGGACTAGCAGTAGCGGTTTGTCATCATTTTTCAAATGGTGTTGGTGAGCATAACAAATCAAAATCAGGATCGTGGACAGCGTTTTTGTCTCAAAATCCTGACAGAAAGAAAAGCTAATTTCAAGCACATGAAAAAATCTACAAAAAACAGAAATATTCTGCCCATAAGAGATTATGCTAAAAGGCAGTTACTCTTTGCTTTGTACGCATTTCTTTTAATTTTCATCTCGTTATTAATTGGTGTTTTGGGTTATCATTATTGGGGAAACATTGGATGGATTTACAGTCTTTATAATGCTTCTATGATACTTACTGGAATGGGACCAGTTGACCATCTAGAAACCAATGGAGCAAAAATTTTCGCATCTGCCTACGCCCTTTTTTCAGGAGTCATTTTTCTGACAACTGTTGCTATATTTTTATCACCTTTAGCTCACCGATTATTGTACATTTTACACGTTGAAGACGATGAAGAATGAAAAAGTAGATGCTTTCATCGAAAAAGCGCAACCCTTTGCCCAGCCTATAATTTCCTATTTACGGAATTTGATTCTTGAAACAGATGAAAACTTACAAGAAGTCATTAAATGGGGATTTCCAAATTATACCTACAATGGGGCTATCATTTGTAGTTTTAGTGCGTTTAAAGAGCACTGTAGTTTTGGCTTTTGGCTAGGAGCTGAATTGCCAGACCCACATGGGATTTTGAATCAACAAGGAAAAACAGCAATGGGAAATTTAGGAAGAATCACCCATTTGAATGAGTTGCCTGAGAAAGAAATTCTACAAGAATATATTAGATCGGCTATTGAATTGGCTAAAAAAGGTCAAGGAAAATCAAAAACAGCTGTTAAGAAAGAGTCAAAACCTGATTTGAAAAGTGATGCATTTCCTGATATTTTTGAAAATTTCCCAAAAGAAGCAATGATTTTTGACGCTTTTCCGCCTTCACATCGACGTGAATATTTGGATTGGATTTTGGAAGCAAAGACTGATGATACAAAAAGCAAACGCATTGCCACAATGTTAGAATGGCTTACAGAAGGGAAATCACGTAATTGGAAGTACCAGAAAAAATGAGCGAAAAAATCAGAATTTACACCGATGGTTCGTCCTTGGGAAATCCAGGTCCTGGAGGTTTTGGAATTGTATTAAAATACAAAGCAAACGTGAAGGAAATTTCGCGAGGATTTCGCTTAACAACTAACAACCGCATGGAATTAATGGCCGTTTGCGTGGCACTTGAAAGCCTCAAAACGAATTCACTTCCCGTAGTGGTTTACTCCGATTCAAAGTATGTTATTGATTCCATAACAAAAGGATGGGTTTTCGGTTGGTATCAAAAACAATTTAAAGGCAAAAAAAACAAAGACCTTTGGTTGCGGTTTTTAGGAATTCAAAAGCAATTTAAATTAGAATTCGTTTGGGTAAAAGGTCATGCAGGACATCCTGAAAATGAACGATGTGATAGACTTGCCGTTCAGGCAGCCCAAAATAATCCAACAATGATTGATGCTCCATTTGAGCAAGAAAACAATGAATCTAGCGAAACCTTAATGTGATTCTCGTAAGGTAACAAAACCTTCTTTATCAACGGTTGTTCCACCTTTCATCGTTCCTGTCAAATGATAGAAATAAACACCATCTACGCACTTAGCACCACCATTATTTGTTCCGTCCCACAACAATAAAGGATTATTAGGGTCACGATCTTTTTCGCTCATAACGTTACCCCATCTATTGAAGATAATAACATGAAACTCGGAGAACCAATCTTTGTATAAATCAAAAGTATCATTTACACCATCACCGTTTGCAGTGAACACGTTCGGAACCCATGTGTCAGGATCTTGAATAAAGATTTGCTCTGTGTGTGTATCTGTACAACCAATAGAATTGGTTACAGTTAAAGTAACATTGTAATATCCAGATGTTGGATAAGCAATAGAGGAATTTCCAGTATTAGTTGAATTAGCAACTTGACCATTTCCAAAATCCCACTGCCAATAAACCAATGGAGCGCCTGGTGAAGCAGAAAGGTCTGTAAATTGAACCGTTTCATCTTGCTTAGCTGGATTTGGATTGATATTGAAATCAGCCGCTAAATTATCATCCACAACTGTAACTGGATTTAATGGATATACAACTTCGCATCCCAAATCATCGGCAATCGTAACACTTGCTGTATACGTACCCGGAGTAGAGTAAGTATATAAGAAAGCTACAGTATCGAGCACCGTATTTTGGTCTCCCATAGTCCAAGTTATACTAGAAATATTGCTTGTGTCTGACAATTGAAAATAAGCACCTTGCGCACAAATGCCCGCATTCTGGGTTACTGATGCAGTTGCTTCTGGACCGCCAATTGTTAGAAAATCAACAATTGTTGTATCTCCTACACAACCATATTCATCTGTAACAGAAAGTGTCAAGTCATAAGAACCTGAGAAAACATAGGTGGCACAAGGATTTTGTTGTGTTGAAGTATTTCCGTTACCAAATTGCCATTGCCAAGTATTAATAGCGCCAAATGATATAGATGAATCTTCAAAACATGCAGTAACAGGAGGACAAGTGAATTGACCAAACTGATTTACAGATAAACCGGATAATGAATCCAATGGAATAGCTCTCGGCAATGAAACAGTTACCAAATTACCAACAGTATCTTTACATCCATTAGCGTCCGTAACCTCTAACGTAATTGTATGCGTTGCACTTGTTTGATTAGCAGAAATACTTGTTTCTTGAATCATAGTTGCCGCATTCAAATTCGTTGAGATTGGTGTTCCATCTTGAAACCAAGCATAAGTCAACGGAGCAACTCCTGTAGATGAATTTGTTGCAAACAAAGAATCTCCGTTACAAATGACATTATCCAATGAGAAAAAAGCTCCTGGTTTAGTAATTGTAATCGGAACTGTTGCAGGTAATGATTGACAGCCGAAAACGTCTGTGGCTACCAAATCAGCATAGTAAATTCCTTCACCATTAAATGTATGACTTACAGGAGTATTTAATGCAGTAGTTGATACTGTTGTACTATCGTCTGTAAACGAGTAGTCAAAGCTAGCTAATCCCAATCCGTTTAAAGAAATGGAACTATTTGTGAAATTTACTAAGAAAGGACTACACCCTGTACTAGCATCAGAAGCAATTACACTAAAAGGCAAAGCTAAAACGGTTATTGGTAAAGTCGCAGTGGCTGAACATCCAACGCTATTCGTTGCTGTTAGCGTAACCGTATAACTTCCTGATTGAGGGTACACATAATTAGCATTTCCAGTTGCGTCTCCATTAACTGTTTGTCCATTACCCATTGCGTACTCCCAAGTGTCTAACGGGTGTGGTGTTGGCGGTGTAAGCCACGTTGTACTATTGTCAAACATGAACAACGAATCTCCTTGACAAATTGAATCATTGGCCATAGAGAAAGCTGCTGTTACCGTCGATACATCAATGACGTTGGTAGTAGAATCACTACAACCTGTTGTATAATTATAAATAACTTGCTTTATCGTGTAAGAGCCATAATTAGCAAAATTATGTGAGGTTGAACCGAGGTCAGCATCATCGAGGTCAGGGTCATCCAAAACAGTATTCGGAGAACCATCACCCCATTTCCATATCATGTATACGTCATCACTCAATTGACCATGAGTTGCTTCGTCTGTTATATTCAGTGTTACTGGCAATCCAGATGGGTTACAGAACAATGTTGTGTCGGGCGTAAATTTAGAAATTGGTGCGTTGATGTAGATCATCGAATCAATCTGAAAAGTATCTTCACATCCTCTAAAGTTTACAACTAGTTGAACATCAAAATAACCTGTATCTGAAGTAAACTGATACGTTGGATTTACCTCTGTTGAGTTTCCTTCTGAAAAATCCCAGTTGTAGGAGATTTCAGTTGAATCGGTAACTACTGGCGTTGTAATAACATTTGAAGTGAAGTGAAAATCATTTTTTATACAATTCACTAAAGTGTCAACTGAGAAGTTGATTGAGTTAATATGACCAACCGTAATATAATCATTCATTACAACAGTTCCTGAGCAACCCGATTGAGCAGTAACAGTCAATGTAACATCATAAATTCCAATTTGATAAATTTGATTCGGTGGGTTAGGACCGTTGAAAGTGCCATTACCGAAATTCCAAGCATACGATACTATTGGGTTAGATGGGTTTGGTGCCGTTGTTGTATTTGTAAAATGAACTGATAATGGATCACAACCACCAGTAACACTTGCTGTAAATGTCGGATCAAGTCCCGATAAGGTAATGTAATTATTCAAAATTGTTGTACCTGTACATCCCGAAGCAGTTGTCATCGTTAATGACACAGTGTAAGATGTGTCTAATAAATAGGATTGTGAAGGAGGGTTTGTGCCTGTATAGGTTACACCATTTCCAAAGTCCCATGTGTAAGCAACTCCCCCAACTGAATTGTTGGTGAATTGAATGTTTGCGGGAGCACAATTAGTAGTTTGATTAGCTGTAAATGAAGGGGTTGGGGTTGGCTGAACAGTAATTTGCTGAGAAGCACTACCCGAACAACCTGAAACCGTATTTTGAGATGCTAATTGAACTGTATAAGTACCCGGTGCTGTAAACGTATATGTTGGATTTTGATCTGTGCTAGTTCCTAACCCCCCAAAGTTCCAAGACCAGTTATTTGCTCCTGCAGTGGAATTATCTTGAAATTGAACAGACTGACCAACACAAGCAGTTGTTGGTAATGTAATTCCTGCCTGGTAATTTGAAACAACAACATTTTGTGTGTCCT
Organism: uncultured Lishizhenia sp.; assembly: GCA_964534495.1. Classification (GTDB taxonomy): domain Bacteria; phylum Bacteroidota; class Bacteroidia; order Flavobacteriales_D; family Crocinitomicaceae; genus UBA952. The sequence continues at coordinate 40 of CAZHPL010000156.1, read as the reverse complement.
TCGCAATACAGCCATTTGCAGTGTTTGTAACCGTCAAGAT
>CAZHPL010000155.1:2500-7462 GCA_964534495.1 uncultured Lishizhenia sp. | reverse complement strand
AATTGGAGAAGATATTTTGCCTGCCAATGTCGATTTTGATGTCATTGCTTTATTTGAAAAAGTGACGGATAGAGATGCTGCAATTTATACTCGTAAATTAGCTCGTGAGGAAGGGATTTTTGTTGGAAACTCTGCTGGTTCGGCTATAAAAGGTGTTTTGCAATTAAAAGAAAAATTAACAAAAGACGATGTGGTTGTGATTTTGTTTCACGATCACGGAAGTCGTTATGTTGGTAAAATTTTCAACGACGATTGGATGCGTGAGCGCGGTTTCTTGGAAGAAGATATGATCACTGCTGGAGATTTAGTGGCAAAACATGGAGATAAACCTTTAGTTTCATTGTACGCTGAAGAATTGGTTTCTCATGCGATTGCGAAAATGCGCAACTTTGGAATTTCTCAAATTCCTGTAATGAAAGACGGGAAATTTGTAGGTTCTATTGACGATAGTCATGTCTATCAGTTATTGGTTGATAATCCTGCTTTGCGTGATGCACCTATTTCTTCGATTATGAGTGCACCTTTTCCAGTTGTTCAAACATCAACGCATATAGAAGACTTGTGTAAACTTATCAATAAGCAAACACCAGCTGTTTTGGTTGAACTAGAAAACGGAAAATACCATATTGTTTCTCGTTACGACGTGATTTCAGCGATGTCATAAATGAAACGTGTTTTTGTTGATCAATTAGGTCGCGAAGTTAGTTTAAACGATTGTCCAAGTCGCATCATATCTTTGGTTCCTTCTCAAACGGAATTGTTACATTATTTTGCTTTAGAGGAGGAAGTGGTTGGCATTACAAAGTTTTGTATTCATCCCAAAGAATGGTTTGACACAAAAACAAGAGTTGGAGGAACCAAGCAATTGAAGTTGGATCTGATACGTTCACTACAGCCCGACTTAATCATTGGAAATAAAGAAGAAAATACCAAAGAGGATATTGAAGCATTGGTAAAGGAATTTCCAGTTTGGTTAAGCGATATCAATTCAATTGAAGATGCTCTAAACATGATTCATTCGATTGGAGAAATGACAGGTAAAGAAAAAGATGCTTCTGATTTGGTACAAGCAATTAATGATTCCTTTTCAACCGTTTCGTCTTTAGGTCAAGGAAAAAAAGTATTGTATTTTATTTGGCATGAACCGGCTTTTGTTGTTGGAAGAAACACATTCATTGATGCCATGTTATCGCAATTAGGTTTTGAAAATGCTTGCACTAAAAGTCGTTATCCTTCACTAGATGAGTTGACCGAATTACAGCCGGAATACATTTTTCTGAGCTCTGAACCTTTTCCATTTACTGAACAACATATACCAAATTACCAAAAACTATTCCCACATTCGAAAATCAATTTGGTGGAAGGAGAAATGTTTTCTTGGTATGGTTCACGGATGAGAATTGCTCCAAATTACTTCCAAAACTTACTGCTAGAAGAATAGTTTTTCCTAAATAGTATTCAATAATTGAGGTGTTTTATATCAAGAAAATTTCAATTAATAATTTTAAGATGTAACATTTAAGCCTGTTTATTTGTCCTTAAATAAACAACTTTATGCGCTTTTACCTATTAATTCTTGCCTTAATTCCATTTGTTAGTCAGTCACAAATGTTAAATAATACGGATGATTATTTTTCGATTTCAAATCCTTCTGCGTTTGCTGAAAAAAGAGTGTATGCAACAGGTTTTTCTGCGATCAATAGTTTGCATGCGATCAGAGAAAAATACGTCTATCTCTTTTACAAACAACAAATTAGCAAATTGTCTGTTGGGATAAATACAGATTTTCAAAGTTATGCAGGCACAAAAACCTTAAGGGGCGCAATTCAAGTGGCATATCCATGGAGAATTACTCGTAATTTAATGTTGAATTCAGGAGTTGCTATCAATGCAACTAGGGACAATCTGTCCTATTCGACAAACGACTACCCGGTAAAATTTCAAGATTGGAATCCGGCATACTATGGATTAGACGCAGGTGTGAGTTTATTAGCACGCAATTGGAATGTTGGGTTTTCAGTATCGAATTTTAACCAAGAAAAACGTATAATTGATACTTTTAAGTTGAAAACGGACTTAGCATTTAATTTTAATGGTTCCGTCAAGATAAAATTAGATTCATTGTCTAATTTCAGTTTGGTACCTTCGTTATTTGTTCAACAAAGTACATCCGGTTATCTTTTTTACTGCCTAAACTTAAAATTCAACTTTTATTCTCATTCTATTGGAGTTGGATACATGCGCCGAATCCCAAGTTTATTTTATCAGTATAATTTCAAAAATGGCTTATCTATTGGAGCTTCTTTAGGACAAATTATTAGTCTTTTGGGAAATTCAAATGTACAATTGAACGGTTCACTTCGCGTAAACTATCAGCTAAAACGAAGATATCGCTGTGGTTTTGCATTTTATCACTAATTTGGATCTTCAAGTTTTAGTTTAAAACCCTTCCAATTCATAGATTTTATTGGCAATTGCTACACGTAAATCTTTGGCTGCATCGTTTAGCATACAATCTGAACCACAAAGAATCGATCGAATTTTAGGTTTATTACAGCCATCTGTTTTGCTTCGAACGCCCTCCCAAGAATATTTATGCCCTGTCCAAGAGCCAACTTCAACGCCATTTTTATACAATGTCGCATAGACGTTTACATCTAAATCGCTATAATACACGTATTTATTTGCCATGTAACAAGAGTCAAAATAAGTTTGTCTGTTGTTTGATTCATGAATGGAAATAGTCGAAATCACCAATTTGTAGGCACTTGAATCAGAAATTAATTCCACATTGTTTTTGTGTAACAAGTCTCTCAAATCGTCCGAAAAAGTGTTGGCTAAATCGCTTGAGTCCAAGTAGTCAACATATTGCGGATAACAGAGCTCCTCAAATGGGTCATTCGGATTGAATTTCGAAAAGGCACCAACGGGAGAAATCATTCCTTTATCAACGCAAACAAATTGAACATTCACTGGATGTGGCATTACTTTACCTTTTCTGCATGCAAACAGAGCAAGACTCAAAAAAAGAAAAAAATAAAATGATTTCAATGCCTTGGTTTATATAAGAATTAGTAGCCGAAAATAATGCAATTCTTTCAAAACTCCCAATTATTTGATTTCAAATTTCACATAAACACTCATCATCAAGGTGATTTTTTCAAATTGAATATCATTTGCGCCACTGTAATCACTGTTTGCCGAAATACCTGAAAATCCATTTGATTGGTAGTTTACACGCGTATTTCCAAACGAATTTTCATTTGAGTAATAATCGTTAGCTTCTCTAACAATCAATGCTTTACCTGTTTCTTCTCCAATTGCAGATAATAAATAATTTGCTTTTCCTTTTGCCGCTTGAATTGCTTTGATGCGTGCTTCTTTTCTAAATTCTTGAATTTTAGAATGATCTACGTGGTCGATGTGAGCGTCACGAATATCCAATTTATCCAACTCCTGAAAAACTTTACCAACCGTAACAGCGTCTGCCACTTTCAAAAGGTAATTTTTTTCGGTGATTAAATCTTTTCGTTTCCAATCCACACGAACGTAATTGGCCATTGTATTGCTTAACGTTAGGTCATTTGTATTTAGACCGATAGCTTTCAATGCAGCAACTAGCTTAGCTTCTTGTACATCGACTGTTACTTTTTCTTTATCGATCATTCGCTCTTTCAAGTGAATAGCAATGTAAATTTCATCGGGAATAATTTCCATTTTGTGCGTTCCTGTCACTTCGATAAAAGGTTTTTCTTCGGTGGCTTGTTGTGAAAATCCCGCAAAAGACCATCCAACGACAGCCGCTAAAACAAAAAGTATTTTTTTCATAAGATTCAATTTTCTTTGTATACACTCCTGTTTTACAAAGGTTCAATTCCTTTTAATTTATTTTGAAAGAACAGCAACTTTCTCATCAACTAGTTGCAACGCAAATGCCAATTGTTCTTCACGTGTCAGGTTGGAATTATCTAAAACGATTGCATCTGTTACTTGAATAAGTGGACTTTCAGCTCGATGTGTGTCCAAATAATCGCGTTCCGATAAATTTTTGCGCACTTCTTCTTTGGTTGATGCAATACCTTTTGATTGCAATTCAGCAAAACGACGTTCCACACGCACATCTTCGGAGGCTGTTACAAAGAGTTTCAATTCAGCATCAGGAAATACAACACTTCCTATGTCTCGTCCATCCATTATAATGCCACCGTTTCGACCCATTTTTCGTTGTTCAGCAACCAATTTCTGTCGCACTTCTTTAATAGCTGCAACTTTTGAAACATTTGCCGCAACTGCATTTGTCCGAATGATTTCACTCACATCTTCTTCGTTCAAAAACAAATGGCTTTCACCGGAAATATTTTCGAAATGCAGATTTATTTCCTCTAATCGACTAATAATTGCTGGTAAGTTGGGTTCACCATTCTCCAGTAAATGTTGCTGCAAACAGAAGTAAGTAACGGCTCTGTACATCGCTCCCGAATCGATAAACGAATAGTGTAAACGTGCTGCCAATTCTTTTGCTAAAGTGCTTTTTCCACAAGCAGAATATCCGTCAATTGCAATAGTTAATTGTTTTGTTTGCATATTTCAAAGGTAATCGAAATGGATAAAAAAGTATTCTATTTCACGAAATGAAATTCATTTGTAAAATTTTTCCAACCAATGTATAAGTGATTCCGTCTTTTAATCACTGTTTGGTCTTAGACCGGCAAAGCAGTAGGTAGTAGAAAAGAAAAGAGACTTGTACAGCAATGTGCAAGTCTTTTTTTTGTAAAAGTTTGTACATTTAGAAATGAAAAAAAGTAAACTTTTCCTACTTCTGTTTTTTTTTCTTTTCACAACTTCGTTTTCGCAAGGAGAAGCACTTATTAGCATTCATCCAAACGCAGATTTATTACACCAACCTGTTTATTTGAATGCAATAAATGATTAAAATCAATTTGAAATTGAAACTCTTTAGGA
>CAZHPL010000155.1:0-2490 GCA_964534495.1 uncultured Lishizhenia sp. | reverse complement strand
CTGCTTTCTCAACGAGCAGTCATTCATTTAATGGATGAAAAAGCGAGCATTCAAATTCATTTCAATTTACAGAAAGAGGCCGAAATTGACTCCATTCCTGAAAACTATAAGAATGCAACTTTTCCTATTTTGAACTATCCACCAACGGATTACAAGTGGAAAATCGAACGGAAAAACAATCAAATCTTGCTGACTTTGGAGGCGAAAACAGCTGAAGGAATGGCATGCGGACTTTACGGTTTACTTCAGGAAAAACTTGGTTTTCAATTCATTCATCCGCGACAAACACTATTGCCAAATTCACTTTCTTTCGAATCATTTGAAGGAATCAAAGATTGGAGTGCTCGTCCTGCGTTTCATAAGCGAGGTTTTCACTTGCACACGATGCATCCACTTGAATTGACGGAGCAATTGATGGATGCCAATGCTCCGAATGCGCTTGCAGATATTGAAGCGTATATTCTTTGGTTGGCAAGAAATGGTCAAAATTATATGGAATTCAATTTATTGGAAGGAATTGACAAAAAAAAATGGCCTGCGTTTACCAAAAAATGGGTTGATTTCGCACATCAACATGGCCTTTTAGTGGGCATTGATTTATCCTTACACATGGTTCAACAAAAAGCATTTCAACTCTTTCAACGTTCTTTTTCGAAGAGGAAGCAAGTCGAAACAAATCTAAAATTTCTCAGTCAAATTCCATGGGATGTGTACGATATGGAATTTTCTACAACAGAATTTTCGAGTGGAAATATTCAGAAGAAAACAGCTTTGCAACTGTTCATTACCGATTTACTGACGCATACCTATCACGCTAAATTAATGGGCAGAAAGCATGTTGTGAAAAGAGAAGCCGAAATTTCTAAGGGCAAAAAATCTCAAATGTACAGGTATTCAGATGCAGAAAAAAAACTAGATCAAAATCGGGGCGTATTAATGCATACGGTTATGTTTTATACTTGTTTTGAAGAAAAAGCCCCTGTTTACCGCAATGAAAACCTTCAGCACGTTTACCAAGAATTACTGCGCGAAAATCAAGTGCGTGAAACGTGGTATTATCCTGAATCGGCGTATTGGATAACGTTTGATAATTCTGTTCCGATGACCTTGTTGCCTTATTTGAAAGCACGATTGGAGGATATACAAAAAATGGATTCACTACAACTTTTAGGGCATATTACTTTCAGTTCGGGATGGGAGTGGGGCTATTGGTTAACCGATTGGAGCATTGCCCGATGGTCTTGGAACTATCAAAAAGAATCAACTCCACAGGAAAAAAGGCCTTTGTCATATTTGTTGGAAGTCACACAAGATACTTCTGCGCAGCACGCATTTGAGCAAGCCTTGGAACTACAGCAAACCTACCTCAAAGACAAAGAACTCATGCGCTATATGTGTCCATCGTCCGTGACTGACGAATTTCCCGAACCTTATAATTTGGAGTTTCAACCGCGACCTGCATTTTCCTACAAGTACATCCGAAATAAAGCTTCATTGGCACAATTAGATAGTATCGAAAACCATGTGATTACCGATTTGAATCACTTTGCAGATGCCTCAGAAAATCTAGTTAAAAAGTATATTCAGCAAGTAAAACATCCTTCCGAAAGACAGCAAATCGTGAATGAAATGGCAACAGGGCTTTTGTTGACAGCATTGCGTGCCAGACATAAAGCACTCACGTTAAGTTATTTGATTTTGATGCGAAAAGCAGAACTTGCAATAACACCGTCTAAATCGGTTTCGTTTATTGGAAAGAAAATCATGGAACAAGCTGAAAAAGTTCGACAAGAAGCATTAATGTATGTACGTTCACAAGAAAACAGGTATCGTTATTCTCTCCATGAGCTAGCTGGCAAGCACAAAAGTCACACGGCTTATGCATTTGGATATTTATTTCCCGTTCATGATTTACATTTTTGGAAACGCGAACAAGAGCAAGCATTACACAATAATTGGAGTCCATTTTATCGCAATATTTTTGACTTGCTGAAAATTATTGGGTTGAAGAATTGAGTATTAATGAATATATTTTTTTCTTGGGCGTTCCGCTGCAAAAAAGTCATCATTCTTCTTCCTTTTTCCATCGGCGGGCTTTCCGCTTCAAGTCCTCGTTCGTACCTCACTGTGGGCTTTCTCGCTACTATCCCTAACGCGGAATTAATTGAAAATGGAAAATTTTAAATTAAAAACAAGTTCAATGTTTGAAATCCAAACCCTCTGTGCCCCTATGTGGTTTCTCCGTGTAACTCTGTATAATTAAACCACAAAGCAACGCAAAGTATCCACCAAGTACGACAAAGTAGTAACAAATAAATCCCTCTGTGCCTCTCTGTGGTTTCTCCGTGTAACTCTGTATAATTAAACCACAAAGCAACGCAAAGTATCCACCAAGTACGACAAAGTAGTAACAAATAAATCCCTCTGTGCCTCTCTGTGGTTTCTCCGTGTAACTCTGTATAATTAAACCACAAAGCAACGCAAAGTATC
>CAZHPL010000154.1:0-7485 GCA_964534495.1 uncultured Lishizhenia sp. | reverse complement strand
GATTTGCTCGCGGACTTCTTTGTGGAAATCAAACAACTGTTGAATGTCCGCTTGGTATTTAAAGTTTTCGGTGATATGCTTAGTGTCGTATGCATCCATAATGATATGATATCGATCTTGGTCCGAATCATTGCGGATCTGATGCCAAGTATTAACCCATACCATATAAGCATTACCGGGTTCCATATACAAATCAACGCCATCGCAAATGAATACGCACTTAGGGTTAGATATTAACGGAATATGGATACGTGCCATGTATTCGTCACCATCTGCATCTGTGTGTACTAAACTTTTAGCGCCAGCTTTTAAACAGGTAACACGAGCGCGACGCGGTGTTAATCCTAGCTCTGCAATTTGATCTAGTACACGTGCAATCTCACCTTGATATGCCACAGTTGGTTTATCGTGTTCTGTACTCATTGAGATATTAAAAAACTTCAATGATTTAAAGTTATTATCATTTTTAGGGAAGAATGTTTCCATAGCTTCGCCTTCGTCGTTTTGAAAGAAGTCCCAACCGTCTTTCCAATCGCCTGAGCGTGACAGTAGACTCCACCCGCCGAACCCGTGATAGGCTGGCGTTTCGTATTCTTCGCCTTGGATAATTTGTTGCCCAAGAGGAAATACATATTTTTTAACATCAGCTAATAGCTTGTCGTGATCGAATTTAATAAAATCTAATTTTTCGTAAAACATTGCAACACTCTCCTCTTTTTTGAAATGAACCAAGTTAAATTTATTTAAAATCTGCAAATAGTAGAATCCCAAGTCGAATTCATTTTTATTTACAGCAAAATTATATTGTCTACTATTATTATGATGATTGTTGTGCAACTCTTCGCCAATGCACAATATACCAATCGGAACTATATTTTTGGTAAGGTCACTGAGATTAAAATTTCTATACCCAAAGGAGTGACCGAAGACTGTTATAGTTGCTATAGTTAATAAACTTACAACAAATAGATGCACAGCCCAAATTGGTATCCCCCACCAACCAAACAAAAGCATGTCTACTAGCAATAGTAATAATACCCCCAACCTCGGATACTTGTCAATGAATGTGGTCGGTGCAGGTAGTGCTGGGCCGCCGTATCTATTATAATCCTCAGTTGAAACTTCTATTTTATACGATCGAAAAAAACTCGGAATTAAACAATTGATTAGCAGTTTTCGATATCCGAATAGAGGACTGTGTGGATCCTTACCGGTATCTGAAAATTCGTGATGCTTTCTGTGTTGAATGATAAACTCATTGGACACTACATCGAATAGAATCCAATACATGATCTTCATTACTTTTTCTACCCTCGGATCGAGATCGTATTGCCTGTGTATTGCATATCGATGCATATACAGAGACGCCAACACACAACCTAAGTGTATTGTTATAAGAGTGTAGATTACCATCAACATACGTTATTCAAGATTTCCAGAACTTGATCGTATTCTAATTTATTAGTTGCTACTTGTAAGAACTTTCTTGGTAACTGTTTGTCGGAGTAGACGCCGTGTACAACTTTGCCGTTTAACACATATACATCACCAGGAACAGCTATAAAGGAACCAATTTCTTCTAAATCATCTATCTGATATACATGACCATTGCCGTGATCTGCGTAGGTCATTTTTGAACTATTGTCGTTACTCTTGTAGAATGTTGTCTTGTAGCCGCCCGTTTCTATATAGAAATTGATATTAACCTTATCAACTATATCTGTATGCGGTGGAACATTTGTTTCAATGTTAACAAAAGACGTATAGAAATATTGACTGTACTCGCCAAACAAAGATATAAAATTATCTGCAAATTGCGAATCAACGTTGAAATACTGTATTCGATTTCCTGCTGCGTCTAATTCAAATTCTATCTTCTTATTAAGAATTGTAAAACTAATTTGCCCAGGAATATCAAGTTTTTTAAATAGAGAATGATCCATACTGTAGTAGAGATTCGTACACAGTTTCATAAGAAAGGTCAGTAGTAAACGACAGAGCTTGTCTGTAGTTGTCTTGGCTGATACCTTTTACGCTGTGTATTTCGTGAACGTTTAGTAGATATATGTCATTTTTGTGTGCAACAAACTCATCTTCTAATACCAGATTTTCCATTCGGTAACTACATTGGCAATTGCCAGAACTAAACTTTTCTGTAGTACACCCTGCACAAGAAACTGGTCGCGGCTTTCTAAACTCGGGGGATTTAAGAGACCAGAACTGAGTTGGGCAGTTATTTTCACTTAGGTATATGTTTATTCTACAACCTATATCCAGGTCCACGTGCGGCGCAGCATTGTCGCCAATGAATGTCATGTATGTGAGCTTAAACTTATACTTCAATTCGTCGGGCAGCAGTATGTTTCTGCTAAGATTTGTATTGTAGTATCTAGTCCAGCCGCCACCACAGACGTGTTGTTCGCCTAGGTTTTCAAAGTTACTGTAAAGACTTGGACTAATACTATCTACTTTAGTATAGTATGGATTCATTGATTTTATTGACTAGTTGGCAAAGCCCGGGCAGCTTGGAACTCAACCATTGGTGTAGTATCCAGACCTTCTGCAGCAACACGATCCGGGGCAGGTGGTACATTGTTTGCTTGTGCCCATTCTTTATATTTTGCCACAATAGGACTTGGGGTGTAATCTATCCCGTCGTGTGGATTCTTTAGTGCGTCATAGAATTCATGTCCGTGGATGATATAGTTCATCAATGGATCGCCGGGCAATAAAAATAACTTAGTTAGCAAATCCGGATAACGGTGACACATTTCAAAGAAAGAGTCTGACTCTGCGTCGTTGAGGTTAAACACAATAGCACTAACTTCGTTGTCTAAGAAGTACTTAACATGTCGATTGTATTGGTCGGCGTCAAAGTCTGCCGGCTGGCTGCTGGTAACACTTCTGTAAGTATCGTTCATAATAAATCCTTAATTCTTAGCATAGAGTCTATAAAACTTTTCAACACTAACTGATCTTTGCTGTCGCTTGTTAGTTTGTAGTTAAAGTCAGTGGTTAAATTTACTCTACATCTTCCACGATTCATATTAACTCCGTGTAATACATACGCTGGCAAAAATATTAAGTCGCCATTTTTAGGAGTTAATGTTTTAATTTCGGCTTTGTGATCGCCAACTCGTCCAGTGTCAACATAGTAAAACTCACCGCCAACATCTGGACCTTGGATATAGTAGCTACATGCAATTGATGCATCGGGGTGTGCGTGAAGTTCTATACGTTCCCCGGCTTCATTTACGTTAAGCCAAGTATCTTTTACAACAAATACCGATTCCTGTGTAGGTGGCATATACCGATTAACAGCAGCAGTTACCGCTGCTGTTTTGAACTCGATTAATTCTCGAACACACGGAGTATTGTAATCTAATAGAGATTCCTCTTCTGAACCTGCATTAAATTTACTAGCAATTTCGTAAAGTTCTTTTAATAAACTTTTGTTAAATGCTTCGGTGAACGGAGTTGTCTGTTGCCACACCGGACATTCCCACAGTGACTCTTTTACGCTACTATAGAAAATGCTGTTGTCAACAACATCGGTCATTTAGCTGTCCCTGGCACCAACTTAGTAAAACTAAAGTTCTTAATCAATGAGTGTAGTCGAGCACCCACTGCGGACGTATAGTAGCTTAGATAAAACAATGACCACATTACGCACATTATACCTAGACCGTGTTTGTGTCCTTTTCTGCGACGTGGCATAAGGTCAGCTATACGACAAATAGGTCTACCGATTGCCATGAGTATGCGACCTTGGATATTATCTTTAGGTAAAGTACCCATTAGGTAAGCCATGTGTTCCGACCATGGGGTGCCGAGCTTATAGGCCCATTTAAGTGCATAGTCTTTCTGACGTATAGCACGTTCCTCAGCGTCAGCAATCCACGGCATATAAGTAGGGCCTTTGCCGTCCATCCAAGCAGTAACAATACGTGCCCAACGAACATAGCCCCGATACACTTGACGATCTTTCTTGCGCAACCATTGGCCATACATTTGGTCAGCTGCCCAGATGTTTTGATTCATTAGACCAAAGTCGTATAGTTTAGCACAAATAATCTTAGAACAGTTACACGCACAATTACAGTTGTAGCTGGTTACACCAGTGGTACAATTATAGGTACAAGCACAGTTACAATTAGCTTGTAGCCATGCTTGTGCATCGCAGTTACCGCAGTTAATTGCGCCAGTGATAACACAGTTATTACACTGAATATTGCCGCAATTACAGTTACTAGTGCAGTTACCATTGGCACAGTTGGCGCCGTCTCTGGTATTTTGGAAATATGCTTTGTTATAAAAACCTGCCATATTGGGCTGCGCCGGACGCTGATCCGAGCGAATTAGTCCATTAAGAAAGCCCAAGCTAGCCGAATAAGTAGCGGCCTGGCCGATTTCGGTACTAATGTTACTGACTGCAATTTGTCCTGATGATGGTAAAGTCATTTTTAACTCATTAAGTTTATTTTAGTATTTATACTCTAGGATACACCTTACTCGTTGACTAAATGAGCTTTGCCGTAGACCTCAACGCCATCAACTTCGCCAATTTTTTCACTAACAACTTTGATAGGAATAATACGTTGCTTCTCTGGTTCTTTGTGCTCAAAGATAGTACCAAAAATATCCTGACGCTCCAGTGGTAATGCATCGTTCTTAATTAATGTAGGGATATATCCAGTTATTGCATGAATTGCTAGTGCAAACAGGGCGATGTTGTCGCTGTAAGAATTAGCACAGCTTATTTTCCAAAAGCTATTTTCTAGGAACATACATGCACCTTTGCATAGATGTAACACCGGACAGTTAGCACAGTTAGCACGATTTTGCCAATGTGTACTAGTCTTTAGCTCTACGTTACTGTAGTCGTCTAAATTGCCGCCGCAGTGGCTTTCGCCATTCATTGACGTTTCAACTGCGCTTACGTTCTGACAGGTAATTACGTTACCACGAAGATCAACGGCTAATACATGTTCGTCGTCCATGCCGCACTTCTGCCCCAGGAATTTACTATTACTATGAGATAGTACACTTCTAGTAAACGCATCAATTTTTCCAATGATACTGTTAAATCCAATTTTGCCCTGGGTTGCAAAGATATCAGCAAACGAAGTGCGTCTGAATTCAAAGTGTTCTTGTAGTGTTATTAGGCTGTTAGTAATACCATCTTCGTCGTACGCATCAACAATAGTGCCTTCGCCCAACTGTACATTTTCGTCACCGGTTAGTTTTACGAACCACTCGTAAATTTCCTTACGACTTTTGTTTTTACTATTCAACATAGCATTAAAACTAAAGCCCTTTTTTAAGCGACTCATCTGACGGTAAAAACCGAGAATTGTTTTCTTAGTTGCTGGATCGTCAAATGGATCCGGACCGCGTACACTCTGTCCCGGGCCGTCGTGACTAATAGCAACAATAAAATTTAATTTCATTAACCAATCAATGATCTCTTCATTTAAAATACTACCATTGGTAATAATCTTAAATTGAGGTTTAGTCTTCCAATTACTAAAACGTTCGGCAATTGCTTCGGCTAGCGGCTTGAGTGTTTTCCAATACACCAGTGGCTCGCCGCCCCAGAACTCAACTACTAGACCTTTTTGTTCGTCGAACTCTAGCACATCTAGTTTTTCTAGGAATGCGTCGATATCTTTTTTGCTTGTTTCGGGTGCACGTTCAACGAACTTTTGCGAACAATAGTCGCAGGAGTAGTTACAGCTTAGACCTAACTGGATCTTAAGTACGTTAATTAGTGTTGACTTTTTAAGTGGGTGTGTGCGATCAAATGGCACTACCGGGTCAATGTCTGATTGGACAATGTTTGGGTATTCGTAAACGTTGCCTTCTGCATCTTTAAGCACGTTTTCTTGATTATCGTAGTAGAATACTTTTGTATCGTCGGCTGAACGCTCAGCGTGAATTTCGAATAGCATTTTAATCCTCGGGGTTGATGCAGTATTTATAAAAGCAAAAACGGGGGCTAAACAAATAGCCCCCGTTGTCTAGTATTGCGCTAGACTTAGGCAGTTTCGGCTTCTGCTTTAACTGCGCGAGCCTTAATTGCGTCTAGGCTCGGTGCTACCTTAGTCTTAACAGACTTGACGGTGACGGTGTTGTACTTAATATCAGCAGCGTCGATAGCAGCCTTATACTCGGCATTTTGATACAGTTCAGTGCTCTTTAGGTAAGTAACCAGTGCCGGCTTGTCCATAGCTTCGGGAAGCTCTAGGAGATTGATATCGCTATCAGTCTTGGCAAGGATCTTAACACGGGTCATGTCATTTGCAAAGCGAACCTTGTAACCCGACTTACACTTGGAAACACCACCAACTTTGAACAGTTTAGTCATTTTTGATACTCCATTTAAGATTTTAGAAATTTACTACAACCGCTGAACACACTTCAGCATATTTCATATTATAGATTATTTCGAATTATGAGTCAACCTAAATATGAAATCCGTTTGCCCAAAATTACCGGGCTAATTCTTGGCTTTGCTGCTTAACAACGTCTACACCCTTTTGGGCTACGTTAATCACACCAGCTAGTCCCACAGTACCTACAACAATACCCAGAACAAAAGCAATAATAAGTTTAGTCATACGTTTAACTCCTTTTCAGCTTCGGCTACACGACGATCTGCTTCTTCTTGAAAATCCTTTTCCATAGACTCAGTCCACTGTTCGTATTCTTGTTCCCAGGGAAAGATATCGTTGTATTCGTCTGCGTCAATCTGATCAACAAGCTCATCCACATCATAGTGTGACATACATTTCTCCTAAATTATTGCTTACACAATGCAGCAATGTCTGCCGCTGGCATGCCTTTTTCGATTCCGGCAATTCTGCACTGGCTGCTAGCATACGCCATGTATGCAAAACTACCAAACATCACGGTGACCCATACAGCAATAGCAATGCCGATCCATTTTAATTCCATTATTCGTTTCCTTCTAGTATTTGCGGGTAAGCTTCATTGATTACAGTGATCAACTCTTCGTCGGTATATTCTTGCAGCTCGCCGTCAATGACATCAGCAATAAACATTTCCATGTCATCAGTGTCCATACTGTCCAAGGTGCAGTTAATATACCGATTAACCAGTGATTGGCGCTGTTCTTTTGTCATTGTCATTATGCGCCTGCCTGTGCCAGTCGTGCAGCAACCACAACCATGTTAAAGATAACAGCAACAACGTTAAGTGCCTTAACCCAACTTTCCTTACAATCAACTGCTAATGCAGCATTAAATGGGATAAACAACAGGTTCAAATAAATCATGTCCATTATACTACTCCGTTAGCACTAAGAACCATAAACAGAATTTGGCCAACCATTGCGCCTAGAAACCCTGCCCAACCAAAAAACCGTGCGCACAGTCCAACTGCAATCAGTGCGATAATAACTTGAAAGTAGTTGTAGGACATTATGCTGCTTCCTTGAGAATCTCGATTGTTAGTTGGGTGCGC
>CAZHPL010000153.1:0-7506 GCA_964534495.1 uncultured Lishizhenia sp. | reverse complement strand
TCAGGCGATAAATGATCGAAAACAACACGATTGTATTTTTCTTCAAAACGCATGACCATGTTCGCACGATCAGAATATTCATAAACTACTCGCTTCGCCGTAGCTTTTTTGTTTTTAAAGACAGGACTTCCCAAGCGTAAATTTCCACCTGGAAAACAAAGTACATCAATAATCTTGAAATTGCTTCCTGTTGTTCCACCGTCCCAACCAATCAATAAATATTCCTGTTTTCCGCTGTGTTCAAAAGGAACAATCTTGTAATAAAGTGCACCGTACCAGTTTTTGGCATCAATGACACCTTCTGGTTTACTTGAATACGCATCTAAATTGTCTAATAATTCGGTTGTTATCAGCTTGTCTTTATTATCATCCCAACGCATTACATACGCACAATAACTATATGATAAGTCTGGAAATTCCAAATTCCAATTGATAATGCGTATTTTTCCATCAGGAGAATCCAATACAGCTACCGTCTTTAGTTTTTGGAATTTATAACGAAACGCACCGTCTAATTTCAGGAAAGCTTCCATCGCTTTCTTAAATTCAGCATTCAAGAAATTGATTTCTTCATCCGTTCTTGCAGCGCGCAAAGCCAATAATTTGACGTTGAGCGCTTCTTCATTTTCTTCCAGTTCGCTTTGTGCCAACCAAGGAAAACTCAAGAATAAACAAAACAGCAATGTCAACTTTTTCATGGTACTAATATTTGTAGCGTTTTACAATAAAGAAAAAGCTAGTTTTCCATCAAACGTAAAAACCTCGTTTTTGTTACTAAAGATTTTTTAACGCTTGAATGGTCGCCTGCGGATTTTCTGAGTTAAACACAAAACTTCCAGCGACTAATGCGTCCGCACCTGCGTCTGCCAATAACTTTCCAGTCTGTATATTTACTCCACCGTCAATTTCAATTAAGGCTTCGGATTGAACCGTTTCGATCAAACTTCTGAGTTTAATTACTTTTTGTGTCGTAGCAGCAATAAACTTTTGTCCTCCAAAACCAGGATTAACCGACATCAAAAGCACTAAATCTAAATTTGGTAGTATCTCTTCTAAAAGATGAACTGGCGTATGTGGATTTAAGGCAACTCCTGCTTTCATCCCAGCTTGGTGAATGGCGTCAATTGTACGGTGTAAATGTGTACAAGCTTCATAATGAACGGTCAACATGTCGGCTCCAGCATTTTTAAAATCTTGAATGTATTGGTCCGGATTTTGAATCATTAAATGTACATCCAAAGGTTTATCTGTGTGCTTACGAATGGCTTCTAAAACGGGAAAACCAAATGAAATATTGGGCACAAAAACACCATCCATTACGTCGATATGTAACCAATCCGCTTGGGATTGATGCAACATTTCTGTGTCGCGTTGAATATTACCGAAATCGCAAGAAAGTACAGATGGGGAAACAATCATGGTTTTTTCTGCAAAGTTACACATTATCCTTTTTTCATAATGCTAATCCAGCGTTCTTCACGGTCATAAAGATCCATAAAAAATACTAAGCGGTCGCGATAGGCTACAACTGTCGTATATTCAATGTAAATGGGTACACGGTTTTTTAAGGGAATTGGAAAATTCTTTTCAAGGCTCAAAATGGAATCTAGTTTTTCAGCCGTAAACGGTTCTTTTCTTCCAATGCTATCGTATTTTAACATTGTTTTTGCTAAGTCTACCGGAAATTGACAGCGCATACAGCCATGTGAATACGATCGAAAGGCATTGTTGAACAAGGATTTAGTAGGCGTATCATGCACATAAACACTGTGCGCGTTATTAAATTCAAACTTGATGATTCCCAAACTGTTCCATTTTCCTGGTTGCTGGACGGCTGTATAGGGAAAGGAGTTGAGTCGTTGCCAATTTACGCTTTCTGGATTGACTTCTCGTTCACCTGAGTAAATTTTGAAGTGATTGCGCGCTAAGTAATTTTTGCTCCGTTTGCACTCTGGTAAGGTTTCTTTTTTGGTAATGGAAGCTGGCACTCGCCAAAATGGATAGCACACGATGCGATAAATTTCAGATTCCAATTCGGGCGTTTGATTGGTTACTTTTCCAATTATTATGCGATGTTCGGCGCGTAAGGTGTCATTTTCAACAAAGTATAGTTTGAACTCAGGTAGATTAATACGCACAAATTTCTTAGGACGCTCTTGCTGTCTACGCATTCGCTCCATGGCAAACACCACCCGATAGGCGAGGTGAGTGGTGCTTTCATTCAGCGCTTGTGCCGTGTATTTTCCAATTTTCCCATCCGCATTTAGACCGTGTTCAGCTTGAAAGGCTTTTAGTTGCTGGTAAAGGCTTAGTGTATCTGCAAGTGAATCGAGGTAATTGCGTTGTATTAAAATTTCTTTTGTGTGTTGAAAATAACCGTTGCTGTCCTCTTTTTCTGTTTTTAACTGAAAGCAAACGGAATCAATGGAATGTTGTTGAGCATAAGTAAACCATTGTCTCGCCATAAATTGATAACTCGAATCGGATGGAGCAACCTTGAAACACCAATTTTGAGGTTTTTTGACTGAAAATTGCTTTAAAGCCACACGAAAAGTATCGACGTTAATGGGTGTTTTAGGTTTTAATTTTTCTGCTGTAAAATCGAGACAGCCATAACGCAAGTCATTTTGAAATTCAGCCATTTTTACGGCTAAAAGCACTTCTTTTTCAAGAGGATGAAAATCTTTTTTTGGTATAAAACCACGGTTTTTAGGTAGACCAAAATACAAAGGTTGCTGAAGTATCTCCATTACTTTCAGACCTTTTTCGTTTAGCAATGAATCATTGGCAAATACTGTTTTATAGCCATTAGAACGATAAAAGGAAATCACCCAATCTTTTTCTTGTTGGTTAAATCCAAGTCCTTGCAAAAAATCATCATCTAGAATACGTTTCAACTTTTGAGAGTTACTTAGTTTTTTGTTTTTTAAAAAATCATCGTTCATTTTTTTTACATCTATGGAACACGACCAAAGTAGCGTGGAGAGGAAAGCGAAAAAAAGATATTTCATTGGAATTTTGTTTTAATAGGAAATCTGTAATCAATCGGTAAAGAAATAAAAAAGTTGAGATTAGTTGAACAAATAAGAACTTTTTATGATTACTTTCGTTTACAACCAATAAAAATAAGCTAAAAAAGCGATTGTGGTATTAAGTCAAGTAACAATTATTATTGCAGTAACCGTTATTCTTTTCTTTGTGACAGAGAAGAATTATGGGCTGAAAGACAATATGTTATTCGCTCCGTATCGCATCAAACACGAACATGAATATTACCGAATGATTAGTGGGGCTTTTATCCATCAAGATATCACACACTTGTTATTCAATATGCTTTCGTTATATTTCATGGGTTCTTATTTAGAAGAATCATTGGTGTTTTCAATGGGTGTGGTAAAAGGTGAGTTGACCTTTTTTATCTTGTATAGTTTTGGTGCTGTGTTCGCTGAATTGATTCCTTACATACGTCACCACGAGAACAATTTATACAGAAGTTTAGGTGCTTCAGGTGCCGTATCAGCTGTTTTGTTTGCAGCGATTGTGTGGAATCCAACTATGAGTTTGCAACCGATGTTGCTACCTGTTGCCATTCCAGCCTATATTTTTGGGCCTTTTTATTT
Organism: uncultured Lishizhenia sp.; assembly: GCA_964534495.1. Classification (GTDB taxonomy): domain Bacteria; phylum Bacteroidota; class Bacteroidia; order Flavobacteriales_D; family Crocinitomicaceae; genus UBA952. The sequence continues at coordinate 3,886 of CAZHPL010000153.1, read as the reverse complement.
ATTGATTGAATATTATGCCATGCGTCGTGGGAACACCAATATTGCACATGATGCTCACTTAGGTGGCGCTGTTTTTGGCATCTTATTTATATTAATGATATTCCCAACAAAAGGAAGTGAATTTATTCAAGCTATTTCATTACAATGGCAGCAACTCTTTACGTAAACAACAACGGAACAATTTTGTCCGCGGATGCGCCAACGATTCATCCCGGAAACAGAGGTCACCTCTATGGTGATGGTGTGTTTGAAAGTATTCGCATTATGGCGGGTAAACCCATCAATTTAGATAATCACATCAAACGCATGTTGGAAGGCGCTAAAGTGATTAAAATGCGGATTCCTACTTATTACAGCACCGAATTTTTCGAGGGCAAAATCCAAGAATTGATTGACATGTCGGGCATTCGCGAAGGAGGACGCTGTCGCTTGTCTTTGGATCGGATTACGGGTGGTGCCTATTTGCCTGCTTCGAATGAATCTACCTATTACATTGAGGTGAATCCGTATGAGGTCAATCATTTTGAATTGAACGCAAAAGGGTTGGAATTGGATATTTACCAAGACATCAAATTGCAGAAGAATTTTCTTTCAAACTACAAAACTAAGGCTGGTTTAACGTATGTCATGGCGGCACTTTCAGCTAAAGAAAAAAACTTAGACGATTTGTTTTTGAGCACCGAAAAAGGAAATATTTTGGAAACATCTTCCTGTAATATTTTCATCGTGAGTAATGGTGTACTGTACACACCTGGATTGGACGAAGGATGTTTAGCAGGAACAATGCGCATGCAAATCATAAATTTGGCTTTAGCAAATGGTATCAAAGTTTATGAATGTGCTATTTTACCTCAGAACTTATTGGCAGCAGATGAAATTTTCCTTACTAATGCCATTCGAGGAATTAACTGGGTGGGAGGTTATCGCACCAAACGATTTTATAATACAATGTCACGAAAATTAGTTGTTTTACTCAATGATTATTGGGAACGACAGCTAGGAATAATTTAATTTTTTTTACTTCTACCTACACATGAATTACACCTTAAATCAACTTCAGATTTTTCTGAAAGTCGTACAAGAAAAGAGTATTACCAAAGCGGCTGAGGCCTTGCACTTAACGCAGCCTGCTGTTTCTATACAATTAAAAAATCTTCAAGATCAATTTGAAATTCCTCTAACTGAGGTTATTGGAAGAAAATTGTATGTGACTGAATTTGGTTTTGAAATAGCGGAAGCAGCAGAACAAATACTCAACCAAGTTCATGCGATTAACTATAAAACGATGTCGTATCGCGGACAACTTACGGGTAAATTGCGTTTTGCCGTTGTATCTACAGGAATTTATGTGATGCCAAGTTATTTGTCGGAGTTTGCCAAACAACATGAAGGACTTGAATTTGAAGTCGATGTGACCAATAAATCAGGAGTGATTGACGCTTTGGAAACCAATTCAGTAGATTTTGCATTGGTGTCTATTCCTCCGGCACATTTGAATATTGAATCCTTTGAGTTAGTGCCGAATGCTCTGTATTTGGTTGGAAATAATAAAGTAGAAGCTGGTTCAAAAACCGATTTGAAAGAATTGATTAAGAAAAATCCAATGATTATTCGTGAGGAAGGTTCTGGAACGCGATTAATGATGGAGAAGTTTTTACAAAATTCTAATGTTGCTGTTTTCCGAAAACTAAAATTGGTTTCAAACGAAGCCGTAAAACAGGCCGTAATTTCGGGAATGGGGATTTCAGTTATGCCACAATTGGGAATCAATCAGGAATTGAAAGCAGGGTTGTTAAAAATCATTCCTGTTAAAGGATTGCCTATAAAATCTACTTGGCAAATTGTTTGGTTAAAAGGTAAAAAATTGTCTCCTGCAGCAGAAGCTTTTATTCAGTACTTGCAAGAAAACAACGAAAAAATTAAAACTCAATTGGATTAATTCTTTTTGGTTTTAAGTAATTTTCCAAAGTCAGGTTCTTCAAATGTAAATTCTGAAAGGCATTTTTGTTCCAAGCAATCATTGACAATCATTGGGAAGTTTCTCACAGCATTTGAAGCAACTTTGAGCTTATAAAACGTTGATTTTTCCGTTTCAATTTGCCAAATGGCAGCACCTGGAAATTGTTTTAAAGGAATGATGCTTAGTGTAACTTTTTCTCCTGCATTCATTAGGGAAAACGTTTGTCCATTGTTAGCAGTTTTTGCATCTAAAATTGGATAAAAAGTGAAATTGTCTGAAACGTCAAACAAGATGGAATCAGCAATGTAAACGGGGGTGTTGTTCATCCAATCGGAAGGTGCATACACGTAGAATTTATCCTTGTAAAGGAACAAATCCGTCCAATATCTTTCGATTTCAATAGGAAACTTTTTTAAGTTCATTGTGTCCGCTCCCACACAAAATGAACGGATTTTCTGTGCATCAAATGGAGGACACAACTTCTTGTACAATTCATTGTTTTTATCCTGGGTGATGTATATGCTTCCCAAACTATTTTCAGAAATAACCACATCTCTTTTTGCTAGATAATGTGGCTTCTTTTGTGCCAACAATGTTGAGGAAAAAAGTACAAATACGAATAGAATTTTGAATGCTTTCATGTAACGAAAATAACGAACATTTTTGGTTTCTCAAGGAATCTGGATTTCGTTTCAAAATAAAATGCGGAATCATTCCGTTTCAAGTCAATTTATGTACATTTGTTTACTCAATTTTTGGATGGATTTGATTTAGAATTTCTTTCTCAACAGATTTGTTCGAATAGCATATAATTACACATACACACTTTATTGCTTTATTTCAACGGAAATAAGGAAGAGACTTTTCAAACACACTTTAGGATTACATACAATTGACATACAAAAACAAAACCAATGAAAGAGAACCGATTGAGAACACTCACAGAGCCATTTAAAATTAAAATGGTTGAACCGCTTCGCGTGACCACAGAAGAATACCGCATCGAAGCACTGAAAAAAGCAGGTTACAATACTTTTTTACTCAGCTCAAAAGACGTTTTTATTGACTTTCTGACCGATAGTGGCACAGGAGCTATGAGTGATCGTCAATGGAGTGGTGTTATGATGGGTGACGAAAGCTATGCTGGAGCGCGTAGTTGGGAACACCTTGAAAGTGTAGTTAAGGATTTGACGGGTATGGACTACATTTTACCAACGCATCAAGGTCGTGCTGCTGAACGAATTTTGTACTCTATTTTAGGCGGTCCAGATAAGCTATTTATTAGTAATACACACTTCGATACAACACGAGCAAATATTGAATACACAGGTGCGACTGCTCTAGATATTGTTTGTGAGGAAGGAAAAGACAATCAAATTGACCTGCCATTCAAAGGAAATATCGATATTCCACAACTAAAAGCCTTGATTAATCAACACGGTACTGAGAAAATTGCCTGTGTAATTATGACTGTTACCAATAATTCTTCAGGCGGTCAGCCGGTAAGTATGGAAAACGTTCGACAAGTCCGAGAAATATGCAATGAAAACGGATTACTTCTCGTTTTGGATGCGTGTCGAATAGCGGAGAATAGCTATTTTATTCGTCACCGCGAAGCTGGTTTTGAAAACAGAACGTACAAATCGATAGCACAAGAAATGTTGTCAATGGGTGACGCGTTTGTCATGAGTGCCAAAAAGGATGGCTTGGTAAATATGGGCGGCTTGTTGACGGTGCGTGACGAAGAATTATCTGTGAAATGCAAAAACATGTTGATAATATCGGAAGGATTTACAACCTATGGTGGTTTGTCTGGTCGTGACATGGAAGCCTTAGCGATTGGTTTACAAGAAGTTTTTGACGAAGACTATTTGCATTATCGTATCAAAAGCACAGCCTATTTAGGAGAAGGATTACGCAAAAAGG
>CAZHPL010000152.1:0-7553 GCA_964534495.1 uncultured Lishizhenia sp. | reverse complement strand
CAGCTATACCAGCGGAAAAAATTCGAGCGACAGCGCTTTAATCATCGACGCTATTTGCGACGCAATTCGTGAAGGTTTAGATGAGCGCAGAAACCTAAAAGCCGGTGACAAAGAAGAAGTAGCAACTGAAGCAGCAGCTCCAGAAGCAACAGAAGAACAAGCAGCAGAATAATTAACTATACAATAAGTATTTATCATGGCTATTACAGCTTCAGATGTAAACAAATTGCGCCAACAAACAGGTGCAGGTATGATGGATTGCAAAAACGCACTAGTTGAAGCCAACGGCGATTTTGAAACAGCAATCGACATCCTACGTAAAAAAGGTCAAAAAATCGCAGCGAAAAGAGGTGATAATGAAGCGAAAGAAGGTGTTATTTTAGCACAAGCTTCTACTGATGGAAAATCAGGCGTTATCCTTGCTTTAAACTGTGAAACAGATTTCGTTGCTAAAAACGAAGGATATGTAAATCTAGTTCAATCTTTCTTAAATGTTGCTTTGGAAAGTCTTCCAGAAACAGCAGACGCATTGAAAGCATTGAAATACGATGATAAATTAACAGTAGAAGAAAAAATCACAGAACAAATCGGTGTTATCGGTGAGAAATTGGATTTATCTTCTTATGCTGTGATTAAAGCTGAAAAAGTTGTAGCTTACAACCACCCAGGAAATCAATTGGCAACTTTAGTTGGTCTTAACAAATCAGCTGAAGGAATTGAAGAAGCAGGTCGTCAAGTAGCAATGCAAGTTGCAGCAATGAGCCCAATCGCTATTAACAAAGATGGTGTTGACGCTAAAACTATCGAAAGAGAAATCGAAGTAGGTAAAGAATTAGCTATTCAAGAAGGAAAACCAGCTGACATGGCAGAGAAAATTGCTATGGGACGTTTGAACAAATTCTTCCAAGAAAACACATTGTTAAGCCAAGCGTTTGTTCGCGACAACAAATTAACTGTTGAGCAATTCCTTGATTCTACAGAAAAAGGATTAACAGTTACCGATTTCAAACGATTCTCATTGAATTAATATTAAAAGAAAGCTATCGAAAACGGTAGCTTTTTTTTTGAAATAATATTTCTCTTAAAGTCCTTTCTTATATTTGCCAACGAATATGAAATACAAACGAATACTACTCAAGTTAAGCGGTGAATCCCTGATGGGTGAAAAGCAATTCGGTATTGATAATAAACGTATCAGCGTTTATGCCGAACAAATCAAAGAAATCCATGAAATGGGAATTGAAGTCGCAATTGTAATTGGTGGCGGAAATATTTTTAGAGGCGTTCAAGCTGAAAAAGGTGGAATGGACCGAACACATGGTGACTACATGGGAATGTTGGCAACGATGGTGAATTCCATGGCCTTACAAGCAGCTCTTGAAGCTGTTGGTGTTATGACGCGCCTACAATCAGCTATTGAAATGAAAGAAATTGCTGAACCGTTTATTCGCAGAAAAGCCGTTCGACATTTAGAAAAAGGACGTGTTGTTATTTTTGGAGCTGGAACAGGAAATCCATTTTTCACGACGGATTCTGCTGCATCACTACGTGCAATTGAAATCAACGCAGACGTAATTTTAAAAGGAACACGTGTAGATGGAATTTACACAGCTGATCCTGAAAAAGATAAAACAGCAACTAAATACGATTCTATCTCGTTTGATGAAGTGTACGCTAAAGGTTTAAATGTTATGGATTTGACCGCATTTACACTTTGCAAAGAAAACAATCTTCCCATTATCGTTTTTGATATGGACACACCTGGAAATCTCAAAAAATTAGTGGAGGGTGAAAAAGTAGGAACAATAGTAAAAAATTAATCGAATCAAAATGATTGAAGAACTTGATTTAATTTACGACGAGTCAAAAAGCTCAAATCAAAAAACAGTAAATCACCTTGAAAACGAATTCGTTAAGATTCGTGCGGGGAAAGCAACACCAGCCATGCTACAAAGTGTAATGGTTGAATATTATGGTTCCATGACACCACTAAATCAAGTTGCGAACGTAAATACGATGGATGCCCGAACCATTATTGTTCAGCCGTGGGAAAAGAACATGTTGAATGAGATTGCCAAAGGAATCATCAACTCTAATTTGGGATTAAACCCTCAAAACAACGGCGAGCAGTTATTGATTGCTGTTCCACCTTTAACGGAAGAGCGCAGACGTGACTTGGTGAAAAAAGCAAAAGCTGAAGCCGAACACGCAAAAGTGGGTGTGCGTAACAACCGTAAAGACGCATTGGATATGTTGAAAGACTTGAAAAAAGACGGACTTTCAGAAGACATGGAAAAAGATGCTGAAGAAGAAATTCAAAAAATCACAAACAGCTACATCAAGAAAATTGACGAATTGCTAGAGCTCAAAGAAAAAGACATCATGACAGTATGATTTTTCATCAAATACAAGTTATTAAAGGAACCCGGAAGGGTTCCTTTTTTATTTTTGCTTGAAAAGTAAATTAACGCAATCTGCTCAAAAGTTCTGATTTTGAGTTTATTCCGAGAATAAGATTGACCTCCCCCCCACTCAAACACAAAAACGGTAATTTATTTTCAATACAAGCATCCAAATCGTGCGTTGAAAAAACAATACATTTTTGTTCCTCGATTGCCAATTGTATTAAGTGTTCCAAAACAATTTGCTTGTTTTCAAAATCGAGAAAGGCTGTTGGTTCATCCAATAATAATAAAGGTGTCTCTTGCAGGAAAGCACGCGCAATAGCACAAAGTTGTCGCTCACCATCGCTTAAAAGCGAAGTGAATTTATTCAAAAAGGGAGTCAAACCTAATCGTTCTGCATAATATGAAATGCGTTCTTCATCATTTGAACTCAAGTTTCCCATCAGATCCGTATGTGGTGAACGTCCAAGTGCTAAGTAATCGTGGACATTCAAAAAATCTACTCCCGCAAATCTACTTCCAACAAATGCCATTTTCTTCGCGCGTTCTTTTTGCGACATGCTGGCAATAGCCTGTTGATCAATCATCACGTCACCACCTAACAAAGAAATATCAGCCGTAAGTGTTTTAAAAAAAGTAGATTTTCCAGCTCCATTTTTTCCGACCAAAGCATAAACGATTCCTTTTTCCAACTGTAAATTTGAAATGGAAAAAAGTGGTTGTTTATATCCAAACAATGCCTTTTCAAAAACTATCATACTGTTCTTCGCATTAAAACAAAAATCACAAAAGGCGCACCAATTAAAGAGGTCAAAACGTTAATTGGGATATGAAAATGCGTATCAACTGCTTGGATAAAAATGTCGCAAGCCAACATGAAAAGCGCTCCTAAGATCAAGTTTGCACCGATTAATTGTCTATGATTTTGAGTTTTCAAAAGGATGCGTGCCACATTTGGAATGGCTAATCCAACAAAAGCAATTGGGCCACAAAAAGCGGTTATTAATCCTGAAAATAAAGCTGTTAACACCAAAATAAAAATGCGTGCTTTTTGAATATTTAGTCCAAGATGAACAGCAGCGCTCTCCCCTAACACTAATATATTCAAGGATTTCACCAAGAAAAAACTAAGGAAAACTCCAATACAAAACAAGATGATTAGTAAAGGTAGTTGACTGAATAAGGTGTTCTGCAAGGATCCCATCGACCAAAGTGTAAATGCTTTTAGTTTTTCGGCTTGCGTACTGATTTCGAGGAAGGAAACTAAAGCGGATGTAAAACTACTGAACATCAGTCCAATCAATAACATAGAAACCGCAGAACGAACGGCACCTGCAATGGAAATCATTAACAAACCGGCTAAAAGTGCACCTACCAAAGCAGTTGAAATAATTCCGATATCTGTTCCGAAAAAACTAAATCCTGTCAACAAACTAATGGCGACAGTCAAACTTGCACCTGAATTGATGCCCAACACATACGGGCCCGCCAAAGGATTTTGAAACAAGGTTTGCATCAACATTCCAGCAAGCGAAAGTCCGCCACCTGCGATAATCGCCATCACGAGGCGAGGAATTCGAAATTCACGTATGAGCACCAAAGTTGTATCATTGCTTTCTGAAGCTTGAAACGATTGTATGATTTGCTGAAATGAGACAGGAATTTGACCAATCGTTAAATGTACATACATCATTGTCAACGCAATAAAGCAGGTTATTAACCAAAACCATACCTTACTTGATTTTGTCATTTTACGGCTTTATAGAAATACATTTTTTGCTTGTTTCCAATTGCCAATGCTCGAAAATCAGCTAACAACCAATCCGGATGAACAGCACTTAATTCCCAAAACTTATTCGAATCGTGCGTGTAGCAATAGATTTGACCTTTCGAAAAAACCGACAAAAACTGTGCTTTTGGATTGGCAGTAATAATTGCTTTTCGAGAAGGAAAACCAGGATTTAACCATATATCCACTTTTTTCGAGGATTGCAAAACTTCCTCCATATTGAGCGATAAACTTCCTGTTCCTTTCGTCGAAGCAAACACATAATCCATGCCTGCATCTTTTAGTAAATAAGCCATATAACTCTCTCCCGCAGGAGCATACCAAAATTCGCCTGTCACATTTCCCACCAAAACTTTCTTCGGATTTTTCAATAACTGAGTGCTTTCTAAGTAGTTTTTTTTGATACTTTGAAATAACATCAAACCTTTATCCAACTTGCCTTCCAAAGCTGCAAACAACAACAACCATTCTGCTCGACCTAATGGTGTGTTTTCACGCCAATCAAAATCGGGAATGCAGTAAATCTGTAATCTTTTTAATTGTTCTTCTTGTGAAAGTTCACTTGAAAAAGCACTGTATACAATGATTTTCGATTTAGACTTAAGAATTTTCTCGATGGAAAGTTGACCTTCGTCGCCCAAAGAAATCGTTTTTCCTTCTTTAATTCGGCTTTTTAACTTGGGACTATAAATGTACTTCGCATTTGAAACGGCAGTGATCTTCTCCTCCATCCCCAACGCTGATAACATACCAATGTGCGTCGCTGAGAGAACGGCTAATTTTTCTCCTTGTACAATTTTTGTTGCTTTATCAACTTGCGTATTGGCATCGTCAACAATCAGAAAATGATATTTTTTGTCCTTAAAATCAGGATGTTGAATGATTACCTCAATTCCCTTTTCCGTTTGAAAAAGTTGTAAATGTTTGGCGTATTTGCATAAATTCCCTTTCGATTGCAGCGTTTTTGTTTCTTTCGTAGTGCAAGAAGCAAGGACTAAAATGAACAGAAATGCAAGCAAACGCATGTTTAATACAGCTCGTTTTCGTTTGGAAAATCACCCGACTTCACGTCTTCAATGTAATCATGAAATGCTTTCAACATCAAATCATGTAGGTTGTTGTACTTGCGTAAAAAACGTGGGCTAAATTCGTTGTTGATTCCAAGCATATCGTGTACCACCAACACTTGACCATCGACACCATTTCCTGCACCAATGCCAATAATTGGAATGGAAACCATTTCAGCTACGCGTTTTGCTAAATGTGCTGGGATTTTCTCTAGTACAATCGCGAAGCAACCTGCATCTTCCAAAGCTTTTGCATCTTCAATCAAACGATTCGCTTCCTCTTCCTCTTTAGCACGAACGGCATAGGTACCAAATTTATAAATCGATTGAGGTGTCAAACCCAAATGCCCCATCACGGGAATTCCTGCTGTTAAGATACGTTTGATTGAATCTAAGATTTCTTGTCCACCTTCCATTTTTACGGCATGTCCACCCGATTCTTTCATGATACGAATGGCACTGGATAGCGCTTCTTTAGAATTTCCCTGATATGAACCAAAAGGCAAATCCACAACGACCAAGGCACGATTCACCGCACGAACAACGGAAGAAGCGTGATAAATCATTTGGTCCAAGGTAATTGGCAAAGTTGTTTCGTGGCCAGCCATAACATTCGAAGCAGAATCACCCACTAAAATCACGTCAATTCCAGCTTCATCAATAATTCGGGCCATTGAAAAGTCATAACCTGTAAGCATGGAAATTTTCACTCCTGCATTTTTCATTTCTTGCAAAGTGTGTGTGGTGACTCTTTTTACGTTTTTATGTACTGACATTTGTTTCGTTTATTTTAGGTGGACTAATCCGGTTTTCTTATTGTTTCAAATAAATTTTACTTGCTCTAAAATACTATTTTCAGTTGTTCATTAGGTGCATTTACGGAGACTAAATCTATTTTTTCCTTCAGTTCAGTCTCACTTTCTCGATGTGTTAAAAATCCGCTTAATCATATTCAATTTTGTATAACAAATACAACCATAAAAACTGAACTTGATATTCAAATGTATTGAAATAATTAGGTTTGAACTATAATTCAGCCAAATAAGCATCTACATTCTTTTGAATGCGTGCTTGAATATCATCGGTTTCGGATTTTACAAACGTATTTCCTGTAATACGTTCATATAATTCAATGTAGCGCTCCGTGATGGTATTCACAAATTCGTCAGGCATGAAAGGCATTGATTGGCCTTCTAGTCCTTGGAATCCATTTTCAATCAGCCATTGGCGCACAAATTCTTTCGATAATTGCTTTTGAGGTTCGCCGTTGGCTTGACGTTCTTCATACCCATCTGCATAAAAATAACGCGATGAATCTGGCGTATGAATTTCATCGATTAGTATCACTTCTCCGTCAATTATTCCAAATTCGTATTTTGTATCCACCAAAATCAACCCACGAGCAGCGGCCATTTCCGTTCCACGTTGAAAAAGCGCACGTGTATAAGCTTCCATTTTCGTATAAATAGCTTCAGGAACAAGACCTTTTGCAAGAATTTCCTCTCGAGAAATGTCTTCATCGTGTCCTTCTTCTGCTTTGCTTGCAGGCGTAATGATGGGTTCCGGTAATTTATCGTTTTCCTTTAAACCTTCTGGCAATGCAACGCCACAAAGCATTCTTTTTCCGGCTTTGTATTCTCTTGCCGCATGCCCCGCTAAATAACCACGAATTACCATTTCCACACGTATCGGTTCACAAGCTAAACCAACAGCTACACTTGGATCAGGTGTCGCAACCAACCAATTCGGAACGATGTCTTTTGTAGCATCCAAAAATAGCGTCGCAACTTGATTCAACACTTGACCTTTAAAAGGAATTCCCTTCGGTAAAATATGGTCAAAAGCAGAAATACGATCGGATGCAACCATTACCAAAAGACCGTTATCTAAGGTGTAAACATCTCTGACTTTTCCGTGATAAACTGATTTTTGACCTTTGAATTGAAATTCGGATTGCGTAATTGCCTTCATTTTATTCGTTCTCTTTTTTATGTTTACGTTGCTCTTTCTCTATTTTTTCAGCTACTTCTGCTTTATCAAAAGCTTCAATAATTTTCTTCACCAAGCTGTGACGAATCACATCACTTTGTCCCAAACGAACTATTCCAATATCTTTCACATCTTGCAATACATCTAAGGCATAGGAAAGTCCGGATCGTTGTTTGTGTGGTAAATCCACTTGCGACATATCTCCTGTAATCACAAACTTAGCGGTCATTCCCATTCGCGTCAGAAACATTTTCATCTGCATAGTTGTGGTATTCTGTGCTTCATCTAAAATTACGAAAGCCT
>CAZHPL010000151.1:0-7586 GCA_964534495.1 uncultured Lishizhenia sp. | reverse complement strand
AACCAACAGATGCCGCAATTTTTACATGAGAAGCATTTCCTTTGGGCTGATAATAATTTGTTGCTGGGTAGTTGTAAACATTTAACACTTTTCTACCCAAACCCACGTTGACAGAAGGTAAGAGATACCACGAAAATTGTCGTAATCCTTCCATGTAAATTAAGGGCTCAAAACCAACGGCTGCAATCAATTCTCTTGAATAAACTCCATAATAAAGATACGTAGAGGTATAATGCGTGTGATTCAATGGCTGAATGCCTATTCGAACTGGGAACCGCAGTGCCAATTTTGATTTTAATTCATATTGAACATACAGGTCAAAGCTTCTGTTAGTGGCGTATGAATTCTCTAGGAAATCATAATCCCCTAAAATAGAAGGGCTTAATAATGCCATTAAATTGATTCCAGCACTCCATTTACTGTAATGATAATTGGGATATTTCCTGCTCATTTTTACATTGAACTCATTTACAGTAGGATTGATTGTTAAATTAGATGGTGTAAACGTTGTGGTTTGAATTGGAGAAGATGGATATTTTTGAAGCGAAGAAATCGAGTGAATGAGGGTATCCTGCCCGTTAACATATATGATAAGACCCGCGGTTTTGTCCATAGAAAGAACCTTGACAATCATGGTTTTTCCACTTTGATCCACAATTGTGTCTTGCGCTTCCACTTGATAAAGGAAAAAACAGAATAATACAGCTAAAATTGATTTCATACTAAACTCATTTAGAAAATTCAACTTTTGTAAAGAAGGTCTGCCAAATTGCCATTTTTTCAAATTCTTCTTTTGAAAAATTAGACAAACCAGCAACTGAATTAATTTGGATAAGCTTTTTCCAATCGGGTTTTCCTGAATATGATTTTGAAGATTTGTAATACCCCTTACTTCGTAAAAACAAGGTTCTGCTTGGATCCGTTTCTAATCCTGAAAATGTAATCGAATATGGTTTCTCTCCTTCCTTATGAATTAAATACTCGGCATCATTCGCTGCCAATTTTGATGACATATCTTCTGACCCATCCACATCTGCAGTGTATCGTTTAACATTGCTTGCGGGCGTGGTGTTTGCCATGAAAACGCGATCTGTCTCCCAAAAATTAAAACCTGATTTCAGACGAATTTGAATGTTATCTTCAGCTGATTTGGTTTGCGGAATAGGAATAGCTAATTGATTATAGTTTACATCTCCAATCAAATCAATGTTTTCAAGCTTTTTCCATTTACCACCGTCCTTCATTTCTACCGATAGGTAAATGCCTGCTTTTTGAATGTTCTTGTCTAATTGTTTCTTCGTTTTACGTGCATTGGATCGAACCCATTTTGAATAAAAACTACCAAACAATTTAGTGAATTCATGATACAAATAACCACTCCAAGCTGTGTTTTTAACAGCGATTATAAGGTTTGAAGAAGGACTTAATTGAGAACGATCAAAAGTTAAATATAAATTGGAGAAACCAACTTTATCAACGGAACGGAAATCAAATGATGTTTCATCTTTCTCCGTAATAACCGCTAACTGAGACGTGCCTTCATCGTCCATCGCACTCAGCGGGTTGATTTCTTCCGTATAAACAGCGAAAGTGCCTTTCTGGTTTGCAACTACTTTTTCGTTTTTTTGGTGATAAACGGCTACCATTTCCAAGAAATTCGTGTATTGTGTTTCCTCTTCCTCGTTTTTCAATTGAATTTGACAGGTAGAAGAAGATGGTCGAAAATCAGGAATTTGTTTTATATCATATCTTTCAAGTACCGGATTCATTGCGCCTGTGAAAAGTGTATTGGTGTAAATCCAGCTATTACCATCAAATTGATATGTGTGCGGACAATTACAAGCAATTAACAATAATGCACCGTAAGCGACAACAAATACACCCGCTGCAATTGCTGTTACTTTTAACGCGGATAGTCCAAGGTTTTTATCAATGAGTTGAACAAACTGTATTTTGTTATAAGGAACAAAGGTCTGCTCTCCATTCTTGGTTACTTCATTTGTAAAAATATGTAATTGCAATAAGCCTGCACGTTCAATGTTTGACGCCTTAAAATTACCTCTTGAAAGCGCCAGCTTGTAATAAAAATCTACGTCTGTAGCAAGCGGCACAAGATTTCCAGAAAGCCCACCTGGTACTTTTTGTACGGATTGCAGCTCCCAATAGGCATTACCGATATGGATAATTACATGTTTTACCTCTCCATTATCAATGTAGGATTCAATTTCATTGGATTCGTTAAATCCGCGGTGGAGATGATAAATATTACAATGAGTAGAAAAAATGGCCACAATCATTAGCCAAATAAATTGCTTAGACATATTCCGATTTTTTAGGTTTAGGTAAATAATCACATCCTTCATTGCGCAACGTTTGTAAATCACGTTGTGTGTTTCCATAGAGAAAATGTGATTTTTGATTACGACAAAACGGACACGAGTGTATATAACCGTCCGTATCAATATAAATGTATCTTTTTGCTGCTCCGGCGCAGCCCTTCATCCGTTGTTGATAGCCTGTGTATTGAACTATAGGAAGGTGACGAAAATGACGGCTTGAATTGCGGGATATATAAAAATCTTCCAGTATTTTTAAATGTTCTTCCTTCAATAAAATGTCCTTTCCTTCAAAATTTCCTGTTGCTCTTGGTTCCATCAGCTGAACAAAAGGAACTTTCATGATATACGCAAATTCGAGGTATTGGTGTAAATGATATTCCGAACAAAAATCACGTGTTACGCAAACCGTAATTGCGGTAAGCAGCCCTGCCTTTTGAGCATTTGCAATCGCCTCAATTGCTTTATCGTAGGACTTTTCATTCCTGCGAAATGCATTGTGTTTTGCTTTTTGATAATGATCTAGGCTAATTGAAACTCCTGTTAATCCCGCTTCTTTTAACTGTTGAGCTTTCTCAAATGTTAACCCAAATCCAGAAGAGTAAATCCAAAAATCGCTTTTTGGGGTAGCGGATCGCAAAACTGTAATCAAATCATCCAATCGGTTCAAAGGTTCTCCCCCACCGAATTGAATCATTGGAATTTGATGTTTTTGAAGTTTTGCAACGATGCTTTTATGTTCTTCCAAACTTAGTTGTTCCGGTTGATTTAGCACCTTTCCTTCATAACAATGCTCACAATTTAGCGGGCATTTTTTTGTGAAACCAACCTGAACAATACCAATTGATGACCACTCATTTGTTGGTGCAGCCATATCAAGTAACTTGTCTTCAAATCCTTGTAAAGGCCAACCTGGAATATTACAGTTAAAGTGTATTCGATTTTGAAAACGAGTCAATTTCAAAAAACGCTTTTCGATTGTAAATTGCCGTTTGACTTGTTGAATGGATTTCCATCTTTGGAAAGCTGTTAAAAGAGAGTTTGATTTTTTTAATAAATCCCAAAACAACTGTATTTGAATACGAAGTAAAACCAAACGCGCTTTATTGCCAGTAATTATTTCAAACTTAGTAATCAAAGGTGTAGGTAGTTTATCTTTGTCGCAAATAAAATGATTTTTTTTAACATCTCATTTAATTATTTAATCATCAGTAAAACAGTGTGTTAAACCTGTGTTTAATGTGTGTAAATTACTTCCTTTTATGAGAATTTGATTTGAGAAAATGGCACAAATTCACATTTGATACAGCTGATTTAATTTCTACTTAGTTTTTTCCGACTCTTTTTCCCAATTTTGTAGTTATTGAACAGTAATTATGGAAAAGCTACAAAACTTTATCAACGGAAAATACCAAGACCCAATCAACGGACTTTACATTGATAATTACGAGCCCGCAACGGGACAGATCTATTCTTGGATTCCCGATTCAGATGATACAGATGTAGAATTGGCTGTTCAAGCTGCTGATAAAGCGTTTCCGGTTTGGTCAAAAATGTCGATTGAAAAAAGAAGCGAAATATTGGTCAAACTTTCTGAAGGAATTCAAAACCACTTGGATGAATTTGTTCAAGCAGAAAGTCGCGACAATGGAAAACCAGTAAGTTTAGCTACGCACGTGGATATTCCGAGGGCTGTTTCTAATTTTCATTTCTTCGCGACTGCTATTTTGCATTTTGCTTCTGAATCGCATTATATGGAAGGTGTTGGTGTTAATTACACGACACGCAAACCCATTGGAATTGTAGGGTGTATCTCACCTTGGAATCTACCGCTTTATTTGTTTTCGTGGAAAATTGCACCCGCATTAGCCGCTGGAAATTGTGTGATTGCTAAGCCTTCAGAAATCACTCCTTATACTGCCTATTTATTGGGAAAAGTGGCACAAGAAGCAGGAATGCCGGATGGGGTTTTGAATATTTTACATGGTACAGGAGCAAAAGTCGGTGATGCCATTGTTAAACATCCTAAAATAAAAGCAATTTCCTTTACGGGTGGGACGAAAACAGGAGAATACATTGCTCGAACAGCGGGTCCTATGTTTAAAAAACTATCGCTCGAACTAGGTGGGAAAAACCCAAATATCATTTTTGCAGATTGTGATTTTGACGACATGTTAAGCACAACCATTCGCTCTTCATTCGCTAATCAAGGTCAAATTTGTTTGTGTGGCTCTCGTATTTTTGTCGAAAAATCACTTTATCCAAAATTCAAAGAGGCCTTTATCGAGAAAGTAAGTAAATCAAGGGTTTCATTTCCGCAAGATCCAAAAGCAAATTTGGGTGCTGTTGTTTCTGAACCACACATGCAAAAAATCTTGTCCTACGTCGAATTGGCAAAAGCAGAAGGTGGAACGGTTTTGACGGGCGGACATCAGGTACATTTGGATGCTCCTTATGATAAAGGATATTATGTGGCTCCAACAGTAATTGAAGGTTTGTCATTCGATTGCAGAACCAATCAGGAAGAAATCTTTGGGCCTGTTGTTACAATTACCCCATTTGAAACAGAAGAAGAAGCCTTAGCAATGGCCAATTCAACGCAATATGGGTTGGCAGGAACCATTTGGACCTCTGATTTAAAACGTGCACATCGTGTTGCAGACCAATTGCAATCGGGAATTGTGTGGATAAATGCTTGGTTGGTGCGTGACTTACGTACACCCTTTGGAGGTGTGAAAGCTTCTGGTGTTGGGCGTGAAGGAGGATGGGAAGCATTGCGCTTTTTTACGGAACCAAAAAACATTTTTATTAAATACTAAATATGCGTTTTCTCATCCTACTTTTTTTATCGCTTAGTCTTCAACTAAATGCTCAATTAAAACCTATTATGTGGCAGGTATCGGGCGATTCCATCACAAGCTGGGAATACTATTTTGGGGATGACTTTAGCTCAACGTCAATTGACAAAAACAAATGGTACGATGGATATCCTTGGGGCGGTTTACAAATGGCGCAACGCATTTATACTGCACCCGAAATGGTTGTTCCAAATGAAGGCTACGTCAGTTTGAAAATAAACAAAACCAATGAATGGCGCGGTTTCCCAGCGTGGATGTTAGACACAGCAGTTGCTCGAAAAAACAACATTGAGCTCAAAAACGGACAAATGCAATTGAACTATTTGACCTCTTGTATTTGGAGTAAACAAAGCTTTAAATACGGTTATTTTGAATGTCGTTGCAAAGTGCCTAAAGAAAAAGGTTTATGGCCAGCCTTTTGGTTATTTGGTCAAAATAATGCCGACGAAATTGATTTCATGGAATGCAAAGGTGAACGTACAAGAGAACTGCATGTGGATATTCATTGCCCAAATGAATGTGATCGCATACGTGGATTTATGGGTTCAAAAGACAATTGGGGCGGTTGGGTAAAAATGAATCAAAACATGACGGATGAATGGGTTGTATTCTCTGGTGTTTGGCTGCCGAATCATTTGGTGTATTACGTTAACGGTGTACCGGTTTCCTATTTTAAAGGCGATTTTGCCACACCGATGAACGTGATTGCCAATTTATCGATGGCAGGCGAGAAAGGTTCGTTTAGTCCTGGTCCAGATGAAAACACAGCGTTTCCAAGCGAGTTTTTGGTGGATTATATTCGCGTTTGGAAATTAGAATCCGACCCAGAGCGCAGAAAGGCAAGTGCTGAAAAAAATCCAAAAGACGAAATAAAGGTTTTGAATAGTACTGGTTTGAAAGAAACGAAAATCAGTCGAAAAGTGGGCGCTGTTTATGACAAGAAAACCTTGAGTAAAGAACGTGGTTTTATTTCTATGATTCCTACCGGTAATCACCAATACCAAATTCTTGTGAACGGAAGTGTATTGGCTGGTGCAATTGTACGACTTATCGACGAAAAAGGAACGAAAGTTAGAGAGCAAAATCTGACTCAGAATTTTACGCTTTTGAACCTATCAACCCTACAAAAAGGCGAATATACGCTTGAAATAGAAGTAAATGGCATCAAGAAAAGCGAGAAAATAAGCCTTTAGACTTTTTCTTTTTATCTGTTTTTTTGTCCTTGAAACGCATTCCTCCAACCACTTTAACACTGTAGAAATATTGTCTGAAAATCAAGTCTGAAAACCGGATGGATTTATTGTCAAAATCAGTCAGTAAAAAAACAAAATACTGAGGTGTTGAATACCCTCCCATTACACGAACATCGTAGCGAGGAGCTAAGCCTAGAAATCCTCTCTTTTCTTCATCGACAGCATAAAATTTACTCTGTACAACACCACCTAGCCCAAACCAACCAGAAATTTG
This sequence comes from uncultured Lishizhenia sp., assembly GCA_964534495.1. Taxonomy (GTDB): domain Bacteria; phylum Bacteroidota; class Bacteroidia; order Flavobacteriales_D; family Crocinitomicaceae; genus UBA952. The sequence continues at coordinate 925 of CAZHPL010000151.1, read as the reverse complement.
CCAGTTTTTAATTCTATTTACATACGCATATCCAGGTACAAAACCCACATCAAAAGCAGAAATTTTATTAGCTGCCAATTTTGAATTTGTCGGAGATTGAAGCACTAACGGTATAATTGGATCTCCATCATTACCTACTCCAAAAACATTTACTGTTCCTTTAACATACCACGTGTGAACTTGCTTCAAATAGTGAGCTCTTTTACCAATTAAGGCATTCATTTTAAAATTTGGATCTTGAAAGTACCAAGCATTTATGGCAACATTTAATGCTGAAACAGATGGCATTATCTTATTTGGAGTGGCTTGATTATACGTTGAATCAAAGCGATAAGCGTCTTTGAGAGCATAACCTAAAATCGATTTAAATTCTGCATCGAGATACATTTTCTTAAATGTATAATCAAATCCTACATTAAATTGACGGGTTTCACCAAAAAGCGTTTTATTCCGAAAACCATCCAAAATTGGGAAACTAACACGCAAGGAAAACCATTTGTAAGCAAAACCTAAACCTAAGGCTGGTTTAAAATTGTTTTTGTAGGTTAATTTATCCACGCCATCATTGAACTTATATCGCATATAAAAAGGCGCTGTACTATACCCCAAATCAGCATAGAAAACCTTGTGTCCACGAAAATTTTCGATGAACAAACTGTCTTCTGTCGCGTTGGCAAATTGCGACAACAAAACAAATACAATGCTATTTAGTAATCCCTTCAAGTCCTAAAATAAAGGCATAAACTTTTGCTATTTCCAATCGCTCGCTTGTTCTTCCTGAACCACCACCGTGACCTGCATCCATATTGCATTCAAACACCAGTGGATTGGAGCCGGCTTTCAGGGCTCGCAATTTTGCAACATAGTTCATCGGCTGCCAATATTTCACTTATGAATCGTGATAGCCAGTCTTTGCATAATTGCC
>CAZHPL010000150.1:1249-7611 GCA_964534495.1 uncultured Lishizhenia sp. | reverse complement strand
TTTCCTTCAAATACGATGATGATGAAAATCGCCGTCCGGGTTGGAAATTTGCAGAATACGAAGCAAAAGGTGTTCCTGTTCGCGTAGCTATGGGACCAAGAGATTTAGAAAATGGCAAAGCAGAAGTAGCGCGTCGTGATACTAAAACGAAAGAAGTGGTTGATTTTGATGGTTTAGAAAACTACATTTCAGACTTATTAGATGCCATTCAGTTGAATTTGTTAGAGAAAGCCAAAGCATTCCGAACAGCGAATACACGTACTATCGATTCATACGACGAATTCAAAGTTGAAATTGAAAAAGGTGGGTTTTTCTTAGCTCATTGGGATGGAACTTCGGAAACGGAAGAGCGCATAAAAGAAGAAACCAAAGCGACCATTCGTTGCATTGCCTTAGATCAAGAGCCAGAAACAGGCGTTTGTATGGTAACAGGTAAACCTTCTGTAGGGCGCGTTGTGTTCGCAAAAGCCTATTAATTTGTCAGTTTTTGAGTTCAAGCATTTCTCGATTACACAAACGGTAAATCCACTTAAAGTTGGAACAGATAGCATGCTGCTCGGAGCGTTTACGGATGTTTCGCTTGCAACACGTGCATTGGATTTAGGTGCCGGAACAGGTGTGCTTTCATTAATGCTTGCGCAAAAAAATCCACGTCTAATCGTTGATGCAATTGAATTAGATGGCCCATCCGCTGACGAATGTGCCTTCAACTTTCAGCAGAGTAATTGGAAGGAGCGATTACATGTTTTTACCGGTGATTATTTGATCTTTCCTTTTGAAAATCAGTATGATTTAATCGTTAGTAATCCGCCATATCATTTAGAAAATGTGGAAAGTACTTCCGAGGAAAAGGAACGCGCAAAACGAACGAATCTGCAAGCATTGGATCTTTTTTTTAGTCGGATACAACGTTTGTTGACTGAAAAGGGAAATTGTTGGTTGATTTTACCTTTATCGAATCTCAGTGATTTTCAAAAAGCTTGGAAAAAGTCTGAATTATACTGCGTGAAAGAGATACATATACATTCCAAACCGTCGAAATTGAACACAAGAAGGATAGTTGTATTGAGTAAATCTCCAACAGAAAAGTTAGAGCAAAGTGACTTTTTCATTCGGGAAGAAAACAATAAATATTCCGAAGCCTACAAAAAACTAACACTAGATTTTCACGCTAAAGCAATTTAATTAATTCTTAAACGCTTTGTAAATGGCACTTTCTTTCATGGTGTTTTCGCGCTCCAATTGAATGTCAGCAAAGATTTTCTCAAAATCGCCTTTAAAGTTCTGTTTGATGTCTTGAACAACTAACTTTTCTAAGTTGTATAAAAAATAGTTGATGTCTTTCTGTTGTGTATCTTTTCCTTGATCTAAAACTACTTTCAAACAAAATAATTGAGCTGAAAAGGCATAATAGTCTAAATCCAAGGTCATTAATCCGTAGCGGTTTAAGTCTGATTCCATTTGGTCTTTATCCGTGAAAAGTGTTTGAATTTGTTTTCGAATAAACAATTGATAGGCTTCTTTACCGTTTTTCGCTAAAACATCCGTTGCAAAAAGAGGATCGTGTTTAAAAACTAATTCTTTGGTCTGATTCCATAAGGTAAAATCTCCTGCTTTGGTTAAATTCTTTTGGATATTTAAACTGTTTTGACTGAAATACTTCTCGTAAATAGCCCATGCAGAATTAGGGTAAGCGGCTAAAATTTGGTCGTATTGAGCAATTGCAGCGGCATATTTCCCCTCATCGTGTAATTTAATTCCTTTTTGAATTTCAGCATTCAGTTCTTTGTAAAATACTTCCAAACGCCATTTCATTTCTTCAATATAACGGTGAACAACTGTTTTTTCATCCGAAAAAGGGTGAACGATATTCATGTAGTGTTTAGCGATGTCAAATTCATTTTGCGAAACATACAAGTAAATCATACTCGCTGGAATCAGTTGATTTCCAGGTGCCATTTCTAGACAAGCACGCCAATAATCGGTATTTCTCGCCGTTTGTAATTCCACGTATTGGTATTCATTAAAGTTCATGGCTTTGAGTGTTTTAGCAAATTTGCGAACACCTTTGAATTTTTCGTCTGTTTTGAATTGAAAGGCCATTAATACCAGAATCCCCTCATTGATTGCCATTTCTCGGTTCAAACGCACTTTGTCCTTTATTGACGCCAATTGATAATCTCGCAAACGTTTTTCACGAGGAGGTAGAAATTCAGGGAAATCTTCAATACCAAATTCTTTGTCGCAATGCAAGGCAATGAAAATTGGGAAATCTAGTAAAAGTGTATTTCCCAACTGGACTTGTTCAATCGAATGCAACAGTTCTTTTTGTTTGTTAGCAGCTAAGGTAGGATTACTATACAACTGAAAAGTCGTTGGTCCTGCTTTATGAGCCGTCACCAATAGCCCAATTTTTTGACTTTTTTCATAGCTCGCTGTTTTCTGTTCAAAAACGTCAAAAATCCGTTTCAATGAGTCGATGAAAGCAGCTTGATTTTCAATGTTTACCAAGGTAATGTCATCGTTTTCCAAAAGATTGACTATGATTTTGCCAGTATTGCTTTGAGCCTTTACAAATGCATTAAACAAAACAACTATTAGAAGAGTAAGAACATATTTCATATCATAAAAGTACTAATCCTTAACTACTGAAAATATGATGAAAGTCAGGTGGTTGGTAGAAAAATAATAGAATTGAAAATTGAAAATGAAAAGTGTAAAGTGTAAAGTTGTACTTCCCTAAAATAGGTAGACCTGAAAAGTCAACAAAAAAACAATTGAAATCAATTAACTATTTTTCTTTTCAATAATTCTATTCGATGGTTCATTACTTTAAAAAAGAGGGGCGGAACCAAAGCCATGAGCATCATACCAGGATAACCTAAAGGCATTGTTGGTGATTCTTCATGCGATTCTAACAATTGATACGGTCTATCGGCTTTGTAGTGATGATCAGAATGACGACTTAATTCAAATAAAATTACGCGACCAAGTATGTGATTTGAATTCCAAGAGTGCCAACGACGAACGCGCTCGTAGTTTCCATTTTCCTTTTTCTCGCGTACCAATCCATAATGTTCAATGTAATTTACGGTTTCAAGCAACAAAATCCCTAAAAAAGAAACAGCAAGAAAGGTCAACAAACTAAATAATCCAAGACCGAAATAAATGAAAGAGAGCAAAGTAATGTGCATCAGTGTGTAACGAATCATTTTATTATTCAAACTCCAAAAATGTTGACCTGAAATAGTCATGCGCTCTTTTTCAATTTGCCAAGCTTGAAAATAACTACCAATTTGTGAACGAAACCAAAAAACAAACAATAATTCATTTTTTCTTGCTGTGGCTGGATCTTGTGGTGTGCCCACATTTGTATGGTGCCCGCGATTATGATAGGGAACAAAGTGATTTTCCAATGAACTTAACAAAAGTAAATCACCCAATACTTGCTCGTGCAATTTCAATCGATGTCCCAATTCGTGACCTAAATTGATGCCAATTACACCACACATAATTCCCATAGAAAGTATTTTTCCTACTAAACTCAAAGTGTCTTTTTCTGAAGGAATTGTTACTAAAAAATAAATCAAAAATCCCCATTGCACTGGAACCATCAAATACAAAAGCCAATCATAAAATGGATCGTTAGCCGCCAACTCGCGTTCTTGTTTATCCATATTAGAAGCATTAGGTGTAACCAGCATTTCTGCAAAAGGAACAATGCCAAAAAAGATGAGTAAGGGAAGAAATGTAAGCCAACCTGTTGATTGAAAAGAAAACCAAACAGTTAAGGGCAAACTAAACACAGCAAGGTATTTCAACTTTTTCATAGGTGAAAATTACAATTTTTATCAAAAACAATGTTAGGTTTATCGAAAAGTAGCGTGAGGTAACTATTAAATTTCATTATCCAAATTCGATATTACATCAATTTTTCGTATTTTAAATGAAAATTAATACCAACCTAAAACTACTCTTATGGAAAAATCTACTTTTTTACCATCTTTTTCGATTGGTTTTTTAATCTGCTTTTTTCTTTTCACTGAGAATGTCATGGCACAATCAACTTATTCTCAGACCACTGCTGGAACGTATTATTGGACTGTTCCCTGTGGTGTTACTTCTGTTAACATTGAATTATGGGGTGCAGGTGGTGCTGGAGGCGGAGTGTTGGCAAATACTTTTCCAGCTGCTGGAGGTGGTGGTGCAGGTGGAGCTTATGTACGTACAGATAATTATGCTGTGATCCCTGGTAAAACGTATAAAATTGTAGTTGGTGCAGGTGGCGTTGGTGTTTCTGGTGGAAATGGAACGAGCGGTGAATCAAGCTATTTTTTAGATGAAAATACGGTTTGTGCTTTAGGAGGCAAAGGAGGAAGTGTTGGAAAATTAAAATACCAAAGTGGGTCAGGAGGAGAGCAAGTTTCAAGTGGAAATATTGGTTTTTCAGGTGCCTATTCTTATTATGGAGGTGCAGGCGCAAAAGGTTCTTCTGGTGCAACTGCAGGAGGTGGAGGTGGAAGTGCAGGTAACGCTTCAAACGGTACGTCAGCTTCAGGAACTTCGGGTGCAGTTGCTGTAACGGGTGGTGGAGCAGGTGCCGATGCTGGTTCAAGTGCATCCGCGTTAGGTGGCGGTGGCGGTGGAGCGCAGACATCTGTTTCAACAAGTGCTCTGGCAGGTGGCAATGGTTATACTGGTAAAGTGATCGTAACTTACACTGTAGGTTCAATTTACCCTGATGATGTGAAAAATTTAGCGATAGCAACTGATAATGCTCAAATGCAAGTTGGATTTTCTGTCCCTTCATGTTATGACGAAGTTCTTGTTGTTGCAAAAGCAAGTGCAAGTGTTTCTGCAAGTCCTTCTGGCAATGGTTCAGCCTATACTGCAAATGCTAATTTTTCTTCTGGAACTGCTTTTGATGGTGGTTATGTGGTTTACAAAGGTAGTTCAAGTCCATTCACAATTACAGGACTTTCAAACGGTACAACCTATTACGTAAAAGCATTTGTAAGAAGTGGAAGTAATTGGAGTTCAGGAGCTGAAATGTCAATGTCACCATCCGACTTGTATTATTGGAATGGTGGGAATACTTCTGCAAGCCCAGCTGCTGGTGGTTCAGGAAGTTGGACCGTGTCGAATGGTTTTCGATATCCGAACTCAACAGGCTCTCGCTTGACTTGGGTTGACGATGCGACTGCATCAATCTCTTTTTCAGGAACGACGGGGATTGTTACATTGGCATCAAACAGAACCTTTAAAAATGCACTAATAAAAACCACGAATTATTCCATTGTTAGTAATGGTACTTCGATTCGTTCTTTAACAGGTGATTTAGTTGTTTCAGATGGTTTGAATTTTGTAGTAAATAATTCAAGTGCAACAAACAATCGTACGTTGAGTGTATTGGGAAATATCAGTGGTGCGAATGGAGCAAGTATATCTTTGTATGCCAATCAGCTTTCTGGAAGTTACTCTAAATTGGCATTAAGTGCTGCAAATGCAACGATTTCTATTCCAATTACCGTTTCTGTTGGTGCAAACACAACTAGTTATGGAACGGTTATCATTTCAGGAGAAAGTACAAACACCCAATTAACAGAGCAAGCCACTATCACAAATAACTCAGCATACAAAACTTCATTAGGCTCAACAAGTGGAAACGCTTTAACGGTAAATTCAATTGTTAGTGGATCGGCTGATTTAGTATTTGCAACAACAACAAGTGGTGGTGATGGCCAAATCAATTTAAACAATCGAAATACCTACACAGGCGACACATATCTGAGTAATTCATCTTTAGGTGTTATCAAACTTGGGATAAATAATGCGTTACCAACTACAACAAATATCTACTTCAATACAGCATCAAGTGGTACAATTGATTTGAATGGGTATGACCAACAAGTGAATAGCATTTCTGGCTCATCTGGCGGTAAAATCACCAATAATGGAGCTGGATTATCGTTGCTTGAAATTAAAGGAGATGGAATCTATACTTTTGGAAGAACAATTGTTGATGGAACTGGAACCATTGCATTAAAGTTTTCGGGTATTGGTACAACCACATTGACAGCTTCAGGAAATTCGTATTCAGGAGGTTTAACTATCGACGGTCATAATGTATATGTCAATGCAAATTCTGGGGTTGGCTCAGGGAGTTTAATTTTGAATAGTGGAACACTTAGCTCGAGTTCATCAGCTGCACGTACATTCTCCAATGCTTATACTATTTCGTGATGTTTTAATTTTTGGGACGTAACCATTAATGGCATTATCACTTTTTCAGTGCGTTGGAGTTAAACTGGTGGAAATCTTATTATTACAGCAAGCTCCATCCTAGATATGATGAATGGGAA
>CAZHPL010000150.1:0-1239 GCA_964534495.1 uncultured Lishizhenia sp. | reverse complement strand
ACCATTTCGGGAAGTTTTAATTTAGGAGACGTAACCAATAATGGCATCATCACGTTTTCAGGGAATGGGAGTTTAACTGGTGGAAATCATATTATTACAACCAATAGTCAAGTAACACTTTCTGGAATAATCGCCGATGGAAACTCAAGCGGTGGAATCATAAAAGAGGGTGCAGGCATTATGGTTTTAAATGCTGCGAATACTTTTTCTGGTGATTTTATTATGACCAATGGAGAGGCAAGACTTGGAGCTGCAAGTACAGGTTCTGCTGGTGCGCCAACAAATGGACCTTTGGGACGAGGTACTATTACAATGGGTGGAGGAACTTTTGCATCTACATCAACAACTGCAAGGACCATTTATAACAATGTTTTAGTTGCATCAAGTACAACTTTAGGTGATGCCACGAATACAGGTGCTCTAACGTTTGCAGGTAGTGTAACACTTCAAACAGCTAATAATGACTTTAATTGCCCAAGCAATAGTACTTTTTCAGGTGTTGTTTCAGATGGAGGAAATGCATTTAATTGGACTAAATCAGGCGCTGGTACATTAACATTAACGGGGGCAAACACATTTACAGGTTTAGTAAAAGTAAATGATGGCGTTTTAAGATTGAATAGAACGGGCGGAACTACCATTCCCAATACGAACAACGTTGAAATGAATGGAGGAACATTAAAAATCTCAACCAATCAAACCTTAAACAATGTTACAATAAATAGTGGCGTTTTAATGGTGGATGCAGGTGTGACTTTAACGATTAATGGCACTTTCACAGGCAACGGAACAATTACAAATAATGGAACGATAACACTTGTTGGGCCTTCTAGTTTTCCAGGAACTGGTGCAACTGTAAGTGCAATGAATAATCTAGCAATTTCTGGAACATTAACCTTGACAAGTGGTCAATTCAACGTTGGAAGCAACACTTTGACTTTAGATGGTCCCTATTTAGCTGGAACAGTAAATAACTTGAAAACGACAAGTGCTTCATCTTTAGAATTCAATTGTACAGGTGTAACAGCCGCAAATCTTCCAAATTTCACGCAAATTAATAATCTTACAATCAATTCTTCGGGTAGAATTTACACTATGAAAGCGAGTACAACTATTGCAGGAACATTAGCGTTAAATGCAGGAACATTAGCATTAGGTGGTTTTAACCTTTCATGTCCAGCCAATGGTTTTACAAGAGTTTCGGGAACAATCGATGCCTCTGCTACAAACAGTACAATG
>CAZHPL010000149.1:4705-7643 GCA_964534495.1 uncultured Lishizhenia sp. | reverse complement strand
CGCTCGCCAATCATTCTGCTGCTGCTGGCGTTCTTCGTGGTCGGCGTGGCGTCAACTCATAACTGAAGAAGTGCTTTTAAAGATGGTCCAATACACTAAGCAGCTTTTTCCTTCCGATAATTTATGTTTGGCAGGTGGATTAGCGCTCAATTGTGTGGCAAATGGAAAAATTAAGGAAAGTGCTATTTTTAAAAATGTGTACATACAACCTGCCGCAGGTGACGCTGGTGGTTCATTAGGGGCGGCCATTGCTTGCTACTACATGCATTTCAAAAAAGAACGCAAAGATTTTAATGAAATTATGCAAAATGCATTACTAGGCCCTTCCTATTCTGAAAAAGAAATAATAAAGGCATTAAATGCAGAAAAAGTTTCATTTAATGAAGTCACACAGGATATAAAAATAAAAATGGCTATAGATTTCCTACTCGAAGGAAAAAGCATTGGTTGGTTTCAAGGAAAAATGGAGTTTGGGCCTAGAGCATTGGGTAATCGAAGTATACTAGCAAACCCACTATTATCCAAAACCCAATCAGATCTGAATTTAAAAGTGAAAAAAAGAGAAAGTTTTCGACCTTTCGCGCCTATTTTATTGAATGAAGAATTTGAAAAGTACTTTGGTCAAAATTACTCCTCACCTTATATGCTATTTGCCCATAAACTAAAAAAAGAATACAGACAGGAATATCAACTAACAGATAATTTAATTGAAAGCATCAATCAAAATCGATCTCCTTTCCCATCCGTTTCGCATGTTGACTATTCATCACGGATTCAAACAGTTGATGAACAATCAAATCCAACGGTTTATAAACTTTTAAAAGCATTTAAAGAAAAAACGGGATTTGGTGTTTTGGTGAATACTAGCTTTAATGTCAAAGACGAACCCATTGTATGTTCTCCTTCTGATGCTATTCGATGCTTTTTACAAACGGACATTGATGTGCTAATTATTGATAACTTTATAGTTGAAAAAAGGCAATTATGAGTTTTTTAAAAGAAATGTTTCTTTTTTTAAAAGAGCGCAAAAAATGGTGGTTAATCCCCATATTAATAAGTCTTGTTATCATTGGATTATTACTTGTTTTTGCTGAATCGAGTGCAGTAGCACCCTTCGTTTATCCATTTTTTTGATGAAAAACAAAGATTATTTTGTCCTTTACTCTGTAATAGCATTATTGCTGATAATTGTGTTTTTCAAAACACAAAATCTTTACTTTCTATACATTGCGATTGTTGTAATAATTTTCCCCATTCTTTTTTCATCTGCCGCAATTTGGTTGGATAACTATTGGCGGAAATTTGGGAAAATGCTTGGGAAAATTCAATCTTCGATTTTATTGGGTTTGTTGTATATTAGTATTTTTCCTTTAGTCCGATTATTCAAGAAAAAACCTTTGCAAGACTTATCTCTATCAACCTGGGAAGATGCGGAGGAATCAATCATTGATTTTACTAAACAATGGTAAAAAGTAGAGCAAAAAAAATAGTCTATTTATTCATATTGATAGGCATTGTTTTCTATTTATTCTGGGAAATATATTGGTATCGAATAGTTGGTTTAAGTTGTATTAAATGGCATAGTCATATAATGCTATTTCTAATTCCAATTTTAATTTTAATAATCTATAATGATTGGTTCGACCGAAAGCCAAACCGTCTTAACTCGAGCTTATTATTGATTTTCACAACCTTATTTATTTGGGAAACTATTCTAACCATATCAGGAAAATTAAAATCTCAGCAAGAAAAAGTATTAGGTTTTAATGTTGACCAAAATCAAGGTTTTAGTAATTACCAAAACTATTACCACATTGATCTTCCGAATAGAAAAATTGAAATTAATAAAGAGGAATTTGTTTTCAAAAGAACCACAAATAAATTGGGATATTCAGACTTTGAAATAAAAAATCGAAAGTCTAAAAAAGAGATTAGAGTACTATGTTTAGGCGACTCATTTACTGAAGGAGATGGTGCAGATTTTGAGGAGAGTTATGTCTATCAATTACGAAAAAACTATTTGAAATCACCCACCTATTATGTTTTTAATGCTGGCAAATGCGGAAGCGATCCATTTTTCAATTTTGTTAATTACAGCGATATTTTGTGCAAATATGATTTTGATATTATTCTTCAAACGCTTTCGTCGAGTGATTTAGCTGATGATATAAAAAAAAGAGGGGGGATTGAACGTTTTCAAAATAAGTATACGTTAAAGTATAGGAAGCCTAATACTTTCATAGAACATCTCTATATTATGAGTTATGTCGGGCGAAGTTTCTTGCATTTTTTCGGATATAATGAGCTACTTATTACGAATGACGTTTTCGAAGAGGATATTGAAAAAACAACACAATTAGTTAAGAAATTTCAAATGACTGCTTTCAAAAATAAAGCAAGACTTATTTTAATTTTATTGCCCAATAAAAAGGAAGTTAGTGAGGATTACCCTAACTATTTCAAACGAACAATAAATAAAATCAAAAAAAACAAATCCATTGAAATAATTGATTTAAGGGTCTATTATAGAAAAGCAATGAAAAAGAACCCAACTGATTTTATAAAGAAAAATTGGTGGAATGAAGATTGGCATCACAAACCAAAAGGATATTTAATGATGGCCCATTCTATTTTTAGGGCATTAGTAGAGAAAAAAGTGATTTCAAAACAATAATCTATCGATACTTTACCTCGACTTCAATTCCATTATTCACAATAGACTCTTGTGCAGTTTCTAGCATACAAGCAATTTTCAAAGCGAATTCTGAAGAACTAATTGGAGCAGAAAAGTTTAAAATAGACTCATAAAATTCGTCCATCAAAATAGCCAATGATTCCTTTGTGTCAAATTTCGGAACGTTAATATCACCTATTCGATAATCTATAAGTATTTCTTTTTGCTCTAACTCACTAAAGTTTAAGTTACAATCATAGACTT
>CAZHPL010000149.1:0-4695 GCA_964534495.1 uncultured Lishizhenia sp. | reverse complement strand
GACTTTTACCTTATCCGTCGGTTCTATGTCATTATAAATCAACATCTTTTTATCGCCACCAATTAAGGTTTGACGAATTTTTACAGGTGAGGTCCATGAGCAATTTAAATGAACAATGAATGAATCATCATCGTACTTTAATACAAGGAAAGCAATATTTTCAATACCGTTCTTTGTATGTGAAATCCCATCGGCCTTTATGCTTTTTGGAAGTTTATTTGTCAAATAATAAATTATAGCCAAATCATGTGACGCCAAATCCCAAAGCACATTTACATCACTTTGAAAAATGCCAAGGTTAATCCGAGTGCTGTCGATGTAATTGATTTTACCAAAATCATCATTATTGATAATTTGATTGATTTTCCTAACCGCACCATTGAAAAGAAAGGTGTAGTCAATCATCAAAATAACGTTTTTCTGTTTGGCTAACTTATCCAGCACACTTAATTGTTCGACAGAAAAACAACCTGGTTTTTCTAAAAGAACATGTTTACCTAAATCTAAAGCCCATTTCGCAATCTCAAAATGAAATTCAACAGGTGTGGCAACAACAACAATATCAAATTCGACAAGCTCAACGATTTCAAGTTGGTTCTCTTTTATTTGAACATTAGCATACGTTCTTTGCGCCAATTCACGGCGTGTTTTACTTTTCTCAGCTATAAATTTGAGATTCAAAAAAGGATGAGCAACAATATTTCTTGCCAGATTTGGCCCCCAATAACCAAAGCCAATTAAGGCAACATTGTACGATTTAGTTTGCTTCAAAATATTGTGTTATTACTTCACAAATGTAATGAACTTCTTCCTCCTTTAAACCTGGAAATATTGGTAAACTCACTCCTTTTTCGCATATTTCATTTGTTTTCATAAAGTCATTTGACGACTCATATAAATGTCTATACATTGGTTGCTTATAAATGGGAATCGGATAATGAATATTCGTCTGTATGCCTTTTCCATTCAAATACTCCAAAAATTGATCTCGATTGTTCACTAAAATCACAAATTGATGAAATACACTTTGAATATTGTCTTCGACTTCTTGCATTTGTAATTGTGAAATAGGCTTCAATTTTTCACGATACACATTTGCAATTGTCATTCTTTGTTTATTCCAATCTGATAAATACTGCATTTTCACATTTAAAAAAGCAGCTTGTAAATTATCTAACCGTGCATTTACTCCAAAACTCGAATGCATGTTTTTTTGTATGGATCCATAATTTCTAAATTGTAATGCCAAATTATATAACGTCTTATCATTTGTTGTGATAACTCCTGCATCTCCTAAAGCTCCGATGTTTTTCCCAGGATAAAGACTAGCTGCGTTTATGTTTCCAAACGAACCTGCCATTATGTTTTCGTAAGTTGCACCCTGAGCTTGAGAAAAATCTTCTACAATAAAAAGCTTATGCTTATTTGCAACTGCCTCAATCTCACTCATTGCACACATAGAACCAAATAATTGAACTGGAATTATCGCTTTTGTTTTAGAAGTTATCTTTTCTTCAATTAAAGACGGATCTATTGTCCAATTTTGCGGATGAATTTCAACTGGTATAGGCGTCGCTCCACATGCAGAAACAGCCATCCAAGTTGCAATAAAAGTATGCGCTGGAACAATGACTTCATCACCTGCTTTTATTCCTAAAACTTTTAAGGCGATAAACAAAGCATCATAACCACTTGAAACACCTAGAGCATATTTTGTATTACAAAAAGCCGCGAAAGTACTCTCAAATTGTGCAAGCTCTTTTCCTAATATGAACTCATTTTCAGCTAGAATAACTTTGAATTTTTCATACAGTTCATCTTTTATTGCATCATGAATAATGGATAAATTATTTTGTGGAATCAGCATTACTTTTCGATTTTATAGTTTCCAATGAATAAAACATCCATTCCACTAGCAAAAAAACTTGCTACAGCATCTCTTGGGCTCTCAACAATTGGCTCATGGGATAAATTAAAACTTGTATTCATAACAACACCATGTCCAGTTTGCTTTTTCATTTCAAGTAAGAGTTGATAATACAAAGAATTTTGAGTTGGATTCACCGTTTGAATTCTACTTGTTCCGTCTACGTGAACCACTTCAGGAATGTTCATTTTAGCATATTCATTTGCTTCAAAGGTTATCGTCATATAAGGCGAAACGGATTTTTTACCATTAAAATAAAGTGAAGCATCTTCCTCAATTACACTTGGCGCAAATGGACGAAAGGATTCTCTAAATTTTATCTTGCGATTAACGTGCTGCTGCATGCCCTTAATCATTGGGTTTGCTAGTATACTTCGATTACCGAGTGCACGTGGCCCAAATTCGGAGCTACCCTGAAACCAGCCAATTACTTTTCCATTTGAAATACAAACCGCAGCATCTTCTGCAACGTTATTGATTTTTTGGTAGGCCAAACCACAATTTTCAAGTAAGGTTTCTATTTCAATGTTTGAATAGGCTAACCCCCAATAGGAATGCTCTGTTTTTCGGGGTACATCTCCCCTGTTTTTGGCTGATAACCAAGCTGCTCCTAAAGAAATTCCGGCGTCACTTGAAGCAGGCTGGACATACATATCCTCAACTTCAATCAATTGTAACAACCGTTGATTTAACACACAATTCAAGGCAACTCCACCAGCTAAACACACTTTACTTTGCTTGTATTTAGACAAATAATATAAGGTCAATTCACAGAATACCTCTTCCAATCGTTGTTGTGCTGAAGCCGCTAAATTTTTGTAGTCATCTGTGATTTCAGCTGAAGGAACACGTCTTTTTAGTTGTATTTCTTGCTCGAAAAGCGAAGTATATGCCAATTCATCTTTATGTAAGGATGGTTCGCCAGGTTTTGGGACTTTAATGTATTTTTCATTCAATTGAATGCTTCCATCTTTGAAAAAAAGCACCGAAGATAAGTCATACGCCTGTCTATTTCCCCAACTGGAGAGTCCCATCACTTTATACTCATCACTATCTTTTGTGAAACCACAAATTTGAGTAATCATTTGATAGAATAACCCAAAACTATTGGGTCTTGAAAATCGTTCTTTCGTTTCTAAATCACCGTTCTTTCCAATTGCAATTTGTAATGAAATACCATCGCCTGAGTTGTCTGCAGTGATGATTAATGATTCTTCGAAACCTGAAGCGTAATAAGAACTTGCTGCATGGCAATCGTGATGGTGGTATCGCTCAATTGTTGGGCAATATCCAAAATTAGCTGTATAAAACTCAACTATTTTTTCATCGATTTCAGCTCCCCATGTAGAGCCATGAAAGGCCAATACATCGATTTCAGTTATTGCTAATTTCGCATATTCCAAACAGGCCTTAACAGCTAAAAAAGGTAGTCTTCCTGCTGAGAATTTAATGCGATTTAATCGCTCTTCTTCAATAGCAACTATGACTTCACCATCCACAACAATTGTTGCACTAACGTCTTGATATCCTTGTCGAAAACCACCACTTATGCCAAGAACTTTCATTTGCTTTTTTTCGATTTTAATAATTCACCAAATTGGGTACCCTTCCACTCGCCTGTGCCAAGGTCCATTTCAAGGATTTTTAAATCGCCAGCAAATTCATTCTTTTCGCCTTGAAATAAATTTCCAAATTTATCTACTGCCAATGAACAACCAATCATTTTCTTTCCTTCGTAGGGTCCTCCAACAATATAACCTACACTCGTCGCACTTACTACAGGAATTTCATACAAAGTTGCCAGTTCCGTTAGTGGTTTTATCCATTTGTCATTATAAGGATCTTGGTTTTCGGTTACCGAATAATCTACTGTCCAACTTGAAGGAGACAAAATCATTTGTGCACCCAACCGGGCGAGCGAATGCCCCAAACACAAGGCATCAATGTAATTATCCGCACAAATATTCACTCCAATTCTGCCAAATTCAGTTTCAACGACTTCTAATTTTGAACCCATTTTATAAAATGGAAACTCCACTTCCAACAAATTTACTTTGTGGTGTTTCAAACGAATGCAGCCGCTTCTGTCAATTAAAATAGCAGTATTGTAAATGGATTCTTCTTTTTTTTCTGTTAGTCCAACACAAATCCACATGTTATGTTTTTGAGCCAAATCTGCAAAAAAATCACTTCGTTGACCCGGGATTGCCTCAGCCTCAAAAAATACACTTGGATGCGTCCAAGCTAAATCAACCGTCTCAGGTAAAATCGCTAAATCACAACCTTCAGAAGCTGCTTTTTCAATCATTTTCTTTGAACGATCCAAATTGCGTTCGGGTTCTCCACCTTCTACCAATACTTGACAAATTGCAATTTTCATTAAACCCTTATTTAAATGGTAAACCAAAGTATTTTTCATAAACCACTTTCGTGGCAAAACCAAGACGCGTCATTATCCAAATAGGAATTCGAAGTATTCTCAAAATCTTATAACTGGTCGGATAATCCCAAAAATTCTTAGGAGGTAATTGCATGTAACTATCAAACTCTTCCCTTGTTATTCCCAATCGTTTTATGCACAGCGAAATTATTTTTTCATCCTCCATCACATAAGGAGATTGAACGGATTGCAGCGCTGATTCTCTATTCATTTGACCACTTCGAATCAAAGCTGAATAAGCAATTCTTCTAAAATCAATGTTAAATTTCACTCGGTGAACATACGTTATCAAGCTCCAATATAAATCGTCATAATAGTGCGCACCTGG
>CAZHPL010000148.1:0-7670 GCA_964534495.1 uncultured Lishizhenia sp. | reverse complement strand
TGTCTATGAAAAAGATTACTTCAATCAACAAATCTAAATTGGCTGGTTATACTGCAGTTGCAGGTGCTATCGTTGCTGGTGGTGCAGCTAATGCTCAGATTACTTACACAGATGTTAACCCAGATGTAACAATCGACTCTTTGTCATCTCCTTATTTGATTGACTTCAACAACGACCAAACTCCAGATGTTGGATTTGCAGTTGCTCACATCAATGATGGTGGATCTTTATCTTTCACTTATGTTGGTGCATTTGCATACACAGTTGGTGCTGTTATGGCTGAAGCAGATACAGTTAATGCAAGTGCATTAGATTGTGGTGTTGCAGTTTCTGATACAGCTTTCTTTGGAAATGGTTCTTATGGTATTTTAGGATATGCTGCATTAATTAACGGAACTCAACCATTTACTTCTACAGCTGCTCCTTTCTTAGGTGCTACAGATAAATATTTAGGTGTAAGTTTCGCTGATGCAAGTTCAAATACATACTATGGTTGGGTAAAATTGTCTGTTGCTGCAAATGCTGAGACAATCACAATCAAAGAATATGCTTACAATGCTGCTACAGGTCAAGCTATCAACACTTGCCAAACAAGTGGTTTAGATGAAGCAAACGTAGACGATAAAGTAACTATCAAAACTACTTTGAACTCAGCTTCAATCAACGTTACTCCAGACTTACTAGGTGGAACAATTTCTATTGTTAGCATGTCAGGTCAAACTGTTAAAACAATGAAAATTTCAAATATCGATACTACAATCGGTTTTGACGGAGTTGATACAGGTATCTACATGATCAATGCTAAATTTGACGGTGGTGCTGTTAACAAAAAAGTTTACATCAAATAATTTTTGATTCAATACTTAAAAGGCTCTCCTTACGAGAGCCTTTTTTTTTGCTATTTTTACTTTATGAAATTACTGTCTTTCATACTTTTAATTCCATTCTTTACTTTTTCTCAGGTAATTATCAATGAAGGTTGCAATAAAAATTTCAGTTCTTTATTAGACGAAAATCACGAAGCAAACGATTGGATTGAGTTGTTTAACAACAGTGTTTCACCTATTCAATTAGAACACTACACACTAAGCGATGAGTTAGGTAAGCCTCTTAAATGGGAACTACCTAATTTTACCTTGGCTCCAAATACCTACAAAATTATTTATTGCAGTGGAAAAGACAGAACAGGCTCCGCACCTTTTGTTCCAGGAAGTTCATTAACCAATTTTCAAGCTTCACCTGGATGGAACTCCCACCCCATTCTTAATAATTTTATCTGGGATGGAATATCCAATTTGGTTATAAATGTTTGTACATACAACAACTCTCAATATACGCTTAACACTGTTTTTAAACAAACGGCAACATCTTATGCTTCCACACAAGCAGCATTCATTGACGGAAGTCCCGCTGCCTGTGAAGCAAATACAGGTCAACTTTACCATCAGCGTCCCAACATTAAAATCAATAACACAATTATTGACTTTGGGACAATTCAAAACGGAAACACAGATTATCCTGCTCCTTATGGAAACTGGTATTGGGGTTCACGTCATCAAATCTTGGTTCGCGCAAATGAACTGCATCAAGCTGGCATTCAAGCTGGACCCATCAATCAAATTGCGTTCGAAGTCATTAATAATAGTGGCGATACTTATACATACGTAAACGTAGATATTACACAAACCGCAATTGATGAACTTAAGGGTGATTTTTTGCCTGAAAATGGTTTCCTTTTGCATACGGATTTCAAAATAGCTCCTGATGGAGAAACCGTTTATTTGTTCAATCCTAATCAAGAATTAGTGAGTCAACTTGAGGTTAAAAGCCCAGTAAAAGATGTTTCAGTTGGACATTTACCAAATGGCAGTGGTCCCATTTCATGGATGATTCCTTCGCCTGGTTCGGTCAACAATGGTATTTCGTTCATTGATACGCTCAAAGCACCCGTAATTACAAAACCATCTGGAAATTACCAACAAGGATTTTATCTGAAAGCTTATAATCCGAATAATGCAACTACTTCCAAATTAGTGTACACAACAGATGCTTCAACACCAAAACCGAATTCAAGTATTTTCCCGGATTCTATTTATATTTCAAGTAATAAAGTCATTCGTGTAGCTGTTTTCCCTATTGGAAATAGCCCTATGCTTCCAAGTAAAATCGTTGACGGAACCTACTTGTTTAATGCTATTCATTCAACTCCTATTTTATTAGTCACAACAGACAATTCGAATCTTTATGGTCCAACAGGGATTTTTGATAATTATACATCAGATGACAAAAAACCCGCGCATGTAACTTATCTTTCTGAAGCAACAAATCACCCGCTTTTGTTTGAATCCATGACTGCTATGCGCATGGACGGTGGTGCAGGTGGAAGTCGATCACAACCCCAACATTCTTTCCGACTATCCTTCAATGACGGCGTACTGGGCGAAAAAAAAATAGATTTCAACATTCACCCAAGAAAACCACAACGAACCATTTACAGTGATTTCTATTTACGCAACGGAAGTAATCAATATTTAAAACTTCCATATAAAGATGCTTGCCAAGTGTATATGATGTCAAGAGGTACCAATGTATATTTTTCGGGTTATAGACCTGTTTCAGTTTACGTGAATGGAAGCTACTTCGGTTTGTATGAGTTGCGTGAGAAATTTAATCCTGAATTCTTTTCGGTGTATGATGGTGCAAACCCAGATTCAACTGAGATTTTGACCATGAGTTATTATTATGGAAGTGTTTTGCGCTCATTAACAGGTACTACTGACGGATTTTACGAATCGTATGACAGTTTATTGCAAATTTCACCTAGTGATCCGAATTACATTTCAAAAGCAGACAAGTATTTTGATATGATGCAATACACCGATTACGTGGTTGCTGAATCATGGATGGGAAATACAGATTGGCCGCAGAATAACATCAAAATGTATCGTTCGGATAAAACAAGATACAGGTGGCAATTTGCTTTGATTGATATGGAATTATCGCTTCAGCCCAATGGTTGGACCAATTGTACGGATAATCATATTAGTTATTTGTTGTCGCGCGATCCTAATTTGCCTTACATCAATATTTGGCTTCGCAGTATGCAAAACCCAACGTATAAAAACTACTTTATCAATCGATTTGCTGACCAAATAAACACGAATTACCAAACTTCCAAATTACTTGCCATTGAAAACAGTTTTTACCAGGAAGTAGTCAATGAAATGCCTCAAGAATATTTGCGATGGGGTGACCCAAACAACATTCAGGGACAAATGGCTGATTTTCAAAATAATCACAATGTATTCCGTCAACAATTGGCTTGTAGAAATGAAGTGATTCGAGGTAATTTAGTTTCAGAATTTGGACTAACCAAACAAGTAAATGTGAAATTGGATGTCTATCCTGCTGATGGTGGATCCATTCAACTCAATTCAATAGTTCCGGATTCACTGCCTTGGCAAGGAGTTTATTTTGATGGTGTTCCTGTTCATTTAACTGCGAAAGCGAATGCTGGTTTTACTTTTTCGCATTGGGAACCGAATAATTTTGTGACAGATACACTTGCTAAAGATTTTGAAGTAAATGTGACGCAAACCAATACTCTTTTTAAAGCCATTTTCACTAAAAATCCAATTGCATCGGATGGACCAAGGGTTCATTTTTCATTGTATCCGTCGCCTGCAAGTGAAACCATTACAATTTCACACGACAATATGACGCAAACTAAAAATTGTGAAATACGGATTTTTGATTTGAACGGTAAACTCATCAAAACCAGTTTCTTTGACGCAAATTCTTTTACAAAAACAATTGATATCAGTGATTTAGCGGGTTCGTTTTATATCATTCAGTTTTATAAAAACTATGAATCGCTTGGTTCGCTACGGTTTTTTAAGCGCTAAGAAAAAGGGCTTTGAAAATGTCCTCGGACGCTTGATAAGCTGAAAGTTCTCCTTTTAAAACAGCTTGCTCTTTCGATTGAATCAGACTTTTTGCTTTATCCGTTTCCAAAAACTGTTGCAAGACCAATGATTCCAAGTGGCTATGCAAAACTTTGATAGCTTGTTTTTTACGATTTTCTTCGTACCAACCATTGAGTTGAATCTGGTTAAAATACGCTTCAATTACCTGCCAAACTTCGGCTAAACCTGTATTATCAATGCTACTACAAATTTTTGCAGTGGGTATCCATTGACTTTGCTTGGGTGGAAAAAGATGTAATGCGTTGGCATATTGCGCTCTCGCCAATTTTGATTTTTCAATGTTCGTACCATCTGCTTTGGTGATAACGATTGCATCCGCCATTTCCATGATTCCCCTTTTGATTCCTTGCAATTCGTCTCCTGCACCTGATAACATCAATAACAAGAAAAAATCAACCATAGAATGAACCAGAGTTTCAGACTGACCAACACCAACCGTTTCAATAAAAATCACGTCAAACCCAGCTGTTTCGCACAATGCAATCGTTTCGCGAGTAGTACGATTCACGCCACCTAAACTATTTCCTGCTGCCGACGGACGAATAAATGCATTATCATGAGTAGAAAGCCAATTCATTCTGGTTTTATCACCTAAAATGCTTCCGCCTGTGACGTTGGAAGAAGGATCAATTGCCAATACGGCTAATTTCAGCCCACGTTTAATAATTTCTTTTCCGAAAGCTTCAATAAATGTACTTTTTCCAACGCCTGGGACACCTGTAATTCCAATTCGCCAAGAACGATTTTGAAAAGGCAAAGACTGTCGAATCAATTGTTGGGCTTCCTGAGCATCTTCTTTTCGATTGCTCTCCAATAAAGTAATTGCAGCACTTAACGCTTCTCTTGAACCTGCTTGAATTTTTGGAAAAAGTTCATTCGCCGTCAAGTGTTTTCTTCGTTCTCGACGCTTATTCAACCAATTTTCAAGCTGTTCGTTATCAGGCATTCAGTAGATTTTTCAATGCTTCTATTGCTTGTTGAATGTTGTTTCGGATTTCTAGTAAAGAAGCTTCCATCATGTAACAAGGCGCAGTAATGACCTTGTTTTCAACATCAATCAGAATTTCGCGAACTGTTTTTTCTTCCGTCGTTACTCCTGTTGCTTGTAATCCACCTTCAAACGAAGGAATTTCATAAGGTGAAGCTTCCTTGGACGAACCAATGGTCATTTTCAAATGCAAACCTGAATCTTGTAAAGCTTTGGCTAATACAACCGGACTTACACACAAGGCAACTATCGGTTTTCCAACATTTATCATGTTCACCACCAACAATTTAACTTCAGGTAAAATAGTGCCATTAGGTCCATCAAAAGCCCATGAAGTAAAATTTTTTGCGCTTCCAAATCCACCCGGAATGACCAAAGCATCGATATCTGCGGGTTGAATTTCAGAAATTTCAGTAATTGCTCCTCTTGCAATTCTTGCTGCCTCTACCAACATATTGCGCTCTTGAGGCATCTCCTCTCCTGTCAAGTGATTGATTACATGATGTTGTGGCTTATCAACACTGATACAAACGACTTCACCCCCAATTTCCTGAATAGCCAACATTGACAAAACAGTTTCGTGGATTTCTGCGCCATCGTAAACGCCACAACCAGAAAGTAACAAACCAATTTTCATAGTCTTATTTTTGAACTAATTTAGTATAAATTCCTTCGTACATCGGTAAAATTTTATCCAATGAAAAGTCTTCTGAGCGCTTTTTAGCATTTGCTTTAAAACGATTCAAGTTTTCTTTTTTAAGAAGAAGTAAAGTATTTTTAGCCATATCTTCAACATCACCTACATTGGAAAGAAAACCTGTTTCTCCGTGCACATTCACTTCTGGAATTCCCCCTGTGTTGGACGAAATTACAGGAACACCAACAGCCATTGCTTCCAATGCAGCCAAACCAAAACTTTCGGTTTCAGAAGGCAAAAGAAAAACGTCAGCTATTTCCATAACATGTGCTGTATCGCGCACTTTTCCAAGGAAAATAACTTTATCACATAATTTCAACTCGCGACAAAGTCTTTCGCAATTATAGCGATCAGGACCGTCGCCCACAAGAATCAACTTGGAAGGAATTTCTTTATTAACTAAGGCAAAAACGCGTAGCACGTCTTCCACCCTTTTAACGGGTCTGAAATTTGATACGTGACACAAAATTCGTTCACCGTCACATGCATATTTTTGGCGCATGTGAGCTGTGAAATCTCTGTCTTTTGGCGCCGGAACCACAAAATTAGGAATGACATGAATTTCGCGTTGAACATTAAAATGCTCATAGGTTGATTCTTTCAAGCTTTCTGAAACGGCTGTAACCGCATCGGATTGATTGATGCAAAAAGTAATAACGGGTTCAAAAGAAGGATCACGCCCCACTAAAGTAATATCGGTTCCATGTAAGGTGGTCACGAAAGGAATATTGATGCCGTGTGATCGTAAGATTTGCTTCGCCATAAAAGCTGCTGAAGCGTGTGGAATCGCATAATGCACGTGCAAAATATCCAATTTTTCAAACTTCACTACATCGACCATTTTACTAGTCAGTGCTGTTTCATACGGTTGATAATCGAACAAGGGATAATCCGCAACGGCAACTTCGTGATAAAAAATATTCTCTCTAAATGAACCCAAACGAACAGGTTGCGAATACGTTATAAAATGGATTTCATGCCCTTTTTCAGCCAGTGATTTCCCCAACTCTGTCCCTACAACCCCGCTACCGCCAAAGGTTGGGTATAAAACCATTCCTATTTTCATTATTTTGTACTTCCGATTGGTATAAAGAACGTTACGCGATAAATAATGGGTAAAGTTCTCACGATTTGACCTGCTTGATTTTTAACTTTGAAGAAATAACTAGTTCTAAATGGACTGTTTTCTGCGTTAATCACATCGTAAAACAAAGCTGCATTTAATCGAACTTTTTCTCCGAGTTTTAGATAAAAACCTCCTCCTAACATCAAAGAAGCCGCCCATTTTTTAGTGTTGGAAGCATACGAAACAAAATTGTACGGACTTCGCAACATTTGAAATTCAGTACCTACAAACAATTTATTTTGAATGCGATAATGCGCAAAAACACCTCCACCCCATACGTTTATATTGGTTTTTACATTGTAATTATTGGACCAAACGCGTTGATAGCGAAAAGATGGACCAACAACTATATACTTATTCAAAATAGATGCGTGTTTTAACTCAAAACCAAAGGCTCCACCTAAATTCGAGCCACCAGCGTATCCTTCGACGCCGATTTCTTGTCCGTCATACGAAACTTGAGAAAACGATTGAAGCGTTACCAACAACATTAAAATAAGAAGAGAATTTTTCATGCTTTTTTTCTTACAAAGATAACGTTCTTTTTATCCGTTCCTCTTCTGTTTAACTATCTTTGCAAAAACAATTTTTCATGCAACTTTTAGACGGAAAAGCCACCGCGCAACAAATCAGACTTGAACTTTCAGAAGCTGTAAAAAAGCGCAAAACAGAAGGCAAAAAAATACCACATCTTGCGGCGATTTTAGTAGGAAACGATGGGGGATCTGTTACCTATGTAAACGCAAAAGTGCGTGCATGTGAGGAAATTGGTTTTGAAAGCACTTTAATTCGCTATGATGAAACAGTGCCCGAAGAAATGTTAGTAGCAAAAGTGCAATCGTTGAATGAGGGTAAAAGTATTGATGGTTTCAG
>CAZHPL010000147.1:0-7748 GCA_964534495.1 uncultured Lishizhenia sp. | reverse complement strand
TGTTTGTAATATCTGGTACAGCATCGATGGGCAATTTTGTCGTTTCGTAAACTCCATATCCAATGAGTCCAATGACAAAAAGGCCAATTATTAATTTATTTTTCAGGGAAAACCCAATAATCTTATTTAGCATAGAAAGAATCTGTTAATTAGTAAAAACCCATTACGGGCAAAGAGCACTAATTAACAAGACTTTGGGGGATTCCAAACGGAATAAAAAGATGGAGAAAGACAATTCTCGTTTTGAGTAATAATTTTATCCGATTTCTCAGAGAAAACCACTTGTTCCCATTCAGCAGGGAAAACGGTATATTTCTCAACAATACAAGCTCCAACAGCGATTGGAATAACGGATTTAAAGGGAAGATTTTTGTGTTCTTTTTCAAATTCATTTAAGCGGGAAAAATAGTGCTCCTTAACGAAAGAGACTAAAGATGCGCCAGGATTACGTTGTTGATGTTGTTGAAAATGAGAAACAAAAGTTGGAAGATTCAGTACCTGGGCTCCTTGCATGTTTGGGGCAAGCGAGAGTACAAAAAAGTAAAATGCCAAGAAATAAGCTAGTACCTTCACGATACAAAAATAGATTTATTCGCGAGAGAAAAAAATGACTTTGGTTATGTTAGGATAATTTGTGAGGGAATGAACGGATTGAAGATTCACTGCGTGGCTGCCTTCGGCGGTGTCAGATTACAGATTAGCGGATTGAAGATTGCGGATTGCGGATTGAAGATTGCAGATTGACGGATTGCAGATTGCAGATTGAGGATTGAAGATTGCAGATTACAGATTAGCGGATTGAAGATTGCGGATTGAAGATTGAAGATTGAAGATTGCAGATTACAGATTAGCGGATTGAAGATTGAGGATTGAGGATTGAAGATTCACTGCGTGGCTGCCTTCGGCGGTGGCGGATTGAGGATTGCTATTCACTAAAAACTATTGCCTATTAACTATTGCCTAATAACTAATTACAAATTACTATTGCCTACTTTCTCTTAACAAAAACAATCAACTTACTTTTTTAAGACACCTTTAACATAAGTCTCTAACTCACCTTTCTCTTCTAAATCGACATACATTTGGAGGGATTTATCTTTTTTCAAAAGACCTGTCTTGTATACTTTTATAACACTTCTAAGACCAGCTAAAGTTCCGGGAACAACATCTTTAGAGTAATTATTTTGCAGTGAATATCTTGTCCAACCTCCCATAAATATTATTAACAAATCGGGATTTTTCTTTATGAAATTTAAAATATCACCGTTTAATTCAATCGTTACAGTTGGTGAATTTGTGATCCATGCCAATAGCGCTGCATTTTGAAAATCTCTTGTTTTTCGTTGTTCGTTAATCGGAGTGTTTTCAAGCCATTCAATGGAAGCTATCACATTTTTCTCACTTGCTTTAAATTCACTTGGGCTAGATGGTAATTCCGAGAGTAATTCACTTTGAGCAAAAGAAAGAAATGCACCAAAAACAAATAATATTAAGCTAAACTTTTTCATAACAAATAGTTTTAAGTTAAAAATAGATAATTATCATCATCCAACACTTATTATCCTTCAAAACAGGTATTTCTACCTAGTTTCTTCTGATTCGAGATTTTTTCGATTTTTTGCGTTTTTTCTTCGTTTGAATCTCAGGTGCTTTTGCATTCACTTGTGATTTAGTTGTTTCCGTGATTCTATTTCCATTTTTATCGATGTCATAGTATTCATTCCCAATTACGACAGTTATGATTCCTTTTATCGGATCTTTCGTAAGATATCGATCATAAATCGCGGGCAAAACAATTTTACCTGTGGTATCCATGAACCCTTTTTTCTGTTCATCGTGAACATAATCGCCATTCACAAAGTGGTAATTGGGATGAGAAATAAAAGGAATTAAATTTCCTATGCGTTGGTCGAAACCACCGTAAAGTGTGTCTGCAATTTGCTTTCCTTCAATGGTATACAAGCCCCAACCACCGTAATGTCTCCCAACTTGATAATACCCTTGATTTCCAGACAACTCATACATATATTTATATTTCAATGGAATCAACACATTCCCAAGTGTGTCAATCAAACCGATTCCAGAGGTGTTTGTCGCTTGAAAAGTTCCTTTTTTATATTTAGATATACTTGTGTAAATTGGTGGAACAACCATTTTTCCGTCCCAATTTCTTACACCACAACATTTGAAAGGTCCATCAGC
Source organism: uncultured Lishizhenia sp. (assembly GCA_964534495.1). GTDB lineage: Bacteria > Bacteroidota > Bacteroidia > Flavobacteriales_D > Crocinitomicaceae > UBA952. The sequence goes on along the minus strand of CAZHPL010000147.1, from coordinate 5,546 downwards.
ATTACATTTTGACTCAAAAACTTCAAAACCCATTGTACCATTTTCGGACATCGTCACTTGACTTTTAGCAGGGTCAAAATTATAGTACACGTATTCGACTTTTGTCCTGAAATTCCGCCAAGACATTGCAAAAAAACCATCCATTCTTCGTTGGGAAATCGAGGCATGAACAGAAATTTCTACCAATTTATCGAATGCAAAATCAACCAATTGTTTTCCATTTTTGTCCAATAAATACCAATACTTTCCTTTTTGTGCGCCCACATAAAGTGCACCATTGTGCTCAACGACGAAGGAAAAAGCATCGTATTCAGGTTGAATTAACCACAGACCTTTCCTGTCCCATAAACCAACCTTTTCATTTGGCAAAGTTGCCCAAGCGTAACCACCTTTGACAATCTGTACTGCCTTATACCATTGCGGTTGTAAGCGTCCCAATGTGTCCATCAAATATATTTGTTTTTCACCTTCAAATTGAATAGTGATTTTAGCTATTCCTTCATTAAAGCATTCAATACTTTCAGCTTCCATCGGTGCGATTTCTTTGAAAGAGGAATTGATGAACGTCCATTTTTTATCGTTGGAAACGCCCATTAACCCATTTTTATAGCACAAAATCGCATTGTAGGACTTTGATTTTTTCTCTGGATGATGAAAATCCATGAAGTAGTACTTCTCTCCTACTTTATACATGTAAAAATGATCACCATAGGCGTACGCTTGGTCGACAGGGAAATCTAAAACAGGTAAACCATCATAGGTACACACCCAAAGTTTCTTGTTCATATCCCATAATTTCAGGAAGTTGTCATCTATTTTTTCAAATGACCAATATTCTTTATCGATTAATTGATTGCCATGTGTATCCAAAATATGCCAACGATTGGAATAAGACAAACCATTATCTTGTTTGTATGAATCAAAGCCTTGAATAATTCTCTTATCGTTCAACTTCCATAAATGCTGTCCTGCGTCATCGAGGATGATGTTGCCATCTTTGTCACATAAATAGCGATGATAGCCATCTTGATAGCGCATAACAATAAAGCGAATGGGGTTTACGATTTGTTCCACTTGAAAATCAGTTGCAACAATTAATCTACATGTCGAATCCACTAAGTGAAATTTATTGGAAACAGGGTCTTGATACGAAAAACAGGTGTCTTTTCGGATAACTGATTCAACAGGAAAAACGATGGGCAATGCTTCCGACAAATTCATTTTGATGAAACCCCACTTGTTGTTTTTTTTGACAGCGTAATATCCATTCATGTATTTTGAAGGTGTAATCACATCATGATCTGTTAGTAATTTCCATTCGCCGGTAGTTGAAATGATTCCTAACTTATTGTTCATTTTAACTGTCATCAAATTCTGAATGGTGTTATCCAAACGCACCTCATCAAACGGGTCTTTATTCAGTGGTTGAAACTGACAATCAAACAAAAATATCTTGGCTTCATTAGTTGCAAAAAACACTGAATCTTTGAATTCGATTTTATCAAATTGAATGGGAAGCACAATATTTCCCAAGGTATCCATCAAGCCTACTTTGAGTTTTGCGGAACTATTTTTCTTGACCTCTTTGAAATTGTAAACGGGATAAAGTTGATTGTAACCTTCGTCGTTTGAACCAATATGAGAAGAAGTGTTTTTGGTTTTTAAGGTATGAAAAACGGTCTTTTCTTCGTTACTGATTTCACGTCCATTAATAGCAATTGTGTCGGGCAGGTTATACGATTGAATGATTTTCCCTGTCTCATTTCGAAGTAAATAAATGGGTGGTGGAGAACCATAAATTAACGAAACATCGGCTTGCAAAAATGCTTTTGTTGGAGGATACCATTCTTTCGTTTTAATCTCAATCAATTGAATGCCTTTGTAATAGGGATGAAAAACGGTGTCTTTTTGTGAAAACGCACTTTGAACGAGGAAGCAAAAAAGGAAAAAGTAAAACCGCATGAAGGAATTTTACAGCGAAGATAGAAAAAGGTTCAGATTTTAAGATTGCAGATTACAGATTAGCAGATTCACTTCGTGGCTGCCTTCGGCGGTGCAGATTGAGGATTGAGGATTGCAGATTGCAGATTAGCGGATTACAGATTACTGATTGCAGATTACAGATTAGCAGATTGCGGATTACGGATTACAGATTGCGAATTGCAGATTAGCGGATTGCAGATTACAGATTGCGTATTCACTTCGTGGCTGCCTTCGGCGGTGCGGATTACAGATTCACTGCTTGGCTGCCTTCGGCGGTGGCTAATAACTAATGCCTAATCACTATTATCTAATCACTATTATCTAATCACTATTATCTAATCACTATTCTCTAATCACTATTCTCTAATCACTATTCTCTAAAAACTATTGCCTAATTACTATTGCCTAAAAAAAATGATTTCCCATGAACCTTTTGTTAAGTTGTGAGTATTCCTGTCGAATTTCGAAATTCTGCAATTGATTTTAACTTTTAAATATACAAGACTCATGAAGAAAATTATAGGAATAGTGTGTTTGTTTTTTGCATCCCATACTTTCGCTCAACAAAAAGAAACGGTTTACAGTATTGCCAAGGACATCCACGAAGTAACTTGGTATGAACAACAGCAACAACTTTGGAAAGATGAGTTGAAGAAAAACAGTAAAAATGGTGAAGCTTGGTATAATTATTATGCTGCGACACGTGCATTGAAAAATCTCTCGAATGACTATTATATGCCCAATGAAGATGTAAATAAAAAAAGAGAGCAATACCTGAAAGAATGCGAACAAATCGTTGAAAATGCTTTGAAAGAAATTCCAAATTCTTTTGAGTCAAATTACATCAAATTTTGGAATGGTGAGTTGATGAAAGAAAACAACTATTTGTTCAAAGCTTATGAAATCAACCCCTTGGATGCACGGACTTACGACAATTTGATGATTTATTATGAACTACAACGCGACATTACAAAAAAAGAAGAATTCGCTACAAAGTGTTTTAAATCAGGACATCTTCCTGCAGGAATTTTAAATTGGGGATATAATATTCTTTCTGAATTAGAGCCGAATGCCGTGTTATTAACTGTTGGCGACAACGACACCTATGCAACTTGGATGGTTCAATCGGCGCTTCATTTTCGCACAGATGTTACGGTGATAAATACCTCTTTAATTCTTTTGGATGATTATAGAAACAAGCTGTTAAAAGAATTGAATTATGCAACACTACCCTTTCAAACTTTTGACTTTGCATCTAATTTCGATAAAAACAAAGAATCGATTTTAAACCACATTTTTAATGGAAGTAGACCTGTTTATGTTGCTTCAACTGGAATTGATGCTTTTAAAGAAAGTTGACAAGTTATATTTGACAGGTCTAGCTTACAAATACGGAACAGAACCCATTGATAACATCACTTGCATCAAACGTAATTTTGAAAAACGATATTTATTAGATCATTTAACAGCTGTTTTTTCATTTAACATTTCCGAAAAAATGGTGCCTGGTTTCAACGAAACGTACTTACCTGCACTTTTGAAATTGTACCAGCATTACCTTGCATCTGAAGAAATTGAAAAAGCAAATCGAACAGAGAAATACATCATTTCAATCAGTGAAAATGCGGGTTTGCAATGTGAAGTACAAGAACTGTTTGAAGATAAAAAAACAACGAATGCAACTTTACTTTCTGCGCTTTTGGATGTAAAAACCATTGAAAAAAACATGCTGCCTTTAAATGAAAAACTGTTCGTAGCCAAATATGAAACAAGTAATGCAGATTACGTAAAATTTCTAGCCAACTTGCAACGTTCAAACAAAACAGAATTGTTCAAGCTCGCCAATTATGATTCGACAGCTTGGCACACAAAATTCAAATATGCTTTCAGCGATCCAATGGTTGAAAACTATCACCATCATCCGGCTTATTCCAATTATCCGATTGTGAATATTAGTTATGAAGGAGCAAAAGCGTATTGTGAGTGGCTAACACAGCAATATAATTCGCAACGTAAACGTAAATACACACAAGTGATTTTCCGATTACCGACAGAAGAAGAATGGAAACTTGCCGCAGGTTCCGGGAACGCAAATCTTAATACGCCTTTCCCTAAAGATAATATTCAAAATAGTGAAAAATGCTACCTTGGTAATATTAAAGTAAGCGAGGGGAAATTTATGGATGACGGCGCATTTCATACAGCCTCCGTTTCAAGTTACGTTGCTAATGCATTTGGTCTTTTTAATACCTTTGGAAATGTTGCTGAAATGATTGACAAAAAAGGAATAGCCAAAGGAGGTTCATGGTATACTACTTTTGATGAAAGTACGTTTGATAAACAACAGACTTATTCAAATCCTGACCCTGGAATTGGCTTTCGTATTGTTATGGAAGTGATTCAAAAATAAAAGCTAGATGGAGAACTTCCAAGTATATAGTGACGAAGCGTTGATGGTTCAGGTGATGGACCATCATTCGCACGCTGCTATCATGGAATTACATAAGCGATATAGCCGAAAATTATTGGGTTATTTTATTAGAATGTTGCAAAAAGATGAAAATTTAGCACAAGATTTTGTACAAGAAATTTTCTTACGGATTTTAGAGAAAAAGCATTCATTTGACCCCAGCAAAAAATTTTATACATGGATTTTTACAATTGCAAGTAACATGTGTAAAACAGCTTATCGGCGTTCACCATTCGAAAGTTTATCCCATGAAAATCAAGCCTTTTCCAAACACCTTCAATTTGCTGACGATTTAGCTGAGAAAAATCATTTTAATGCGCTCTTGGAAAAATGCATCGACGAATTAGAACATGGGCAAAAAACCGTTTTCATTTTGCGTTATAACGAACATTTCAGCTTACAAGAAATTGCAGAAATAACCGAAATTTCTGTTGGAACAGTAAAATCACGCTTATTTTACGCTACTCAAAAAATGGCAATACGCTTAAAAGAATTTGACCCAAGATATGAATCACAACTTTTCAAATTAAGTTAATATGGAAAAAGAAATAAACCCTTCCGAAGAACGACTTTTCGACTTACTTGAAACTAAAAATTTCGGTGAATTAACCATAGAAGAAAAGAGTTTTGTTTTGTCATTTCTTACTGAAGAAAATTATACTTTTCAACGAAGGATTTTGATGGAAGCAAGTGAAGGTTCAATTGTTTTGCCTGAAGTTAAGCCTTTATCACTTCCTGCTTCGAAGAAACAATTCAAAACAATTCCACTTTATCAAGCTGTTTTAGCGGTAGCTGCTGTAGTGTTATTATTTATTCTGATTTGGCCTCAAAATACAATTGTTTCTACTTCAAATCAAGTAATTAAGAAAACGGATACTGTTTTTGTAGCACAAGATATCATTCATGATACAATCGTGAAATTTGTAAATCTTGGAAAAACAGTTGTGCATGTTCATGATACCATTCAAACTTTGATAACACAGCTTCAAGCCCCTGCTACTGAAACGCGCTTACTGGAAGTTCAAAATAATTTTAATTTGCCAGCTTTGTCTACTGAACTTTTTGTTTCAAAAGGGATTTCTTTGAAAGAAGA
>CAZHPL010000146.1:3221-7791 GCA_964534495.1 uncultured Lishizhenia sp. | reverse complement strand
ATGTGGTTAATTCAGATTCTTTATTTTTGCACCTCATTAATTTACAATAGTATGAAAACATTAGAATCCATTTTTGGCATTCGTTACGCAGATATCAACCAGTTTCTTTTGAAAGTTGGAACACAAGTATTAATTGCTGTTGCCATTTTAGTCATTGGTTTTTGGTTAACAGGTGTTTTGACAAAAGGTTTTAAGCGACTATTAATCAAAAGTGATACTGACTTGGGGTTGGTGACTTTTCTAACAAGTTTTGTTTCCTTGGCTTCCAAAATTTTGGTGTTTATCACAGCAATTACACAACTAGGAATTCAAATGACTTCCTTCATTACCTTATTGGGTGCAGCAGGTTTGGCAGTTGGTATGGCTTTCTCCGGAACCTTGTCCAATTTCGCAGGTGGTGTCATGATTTTAGTGTTGAAACCGTTTAAAGTAGGTGATCAAATCATTGCTTTAGGTACACAAGGTAAAGTGACTGAAATACAAATTTTTAACACGTATTTAATGACCTCTGATAACAAGGTGATTATTTTGCCAAATGGCCCAGTAGCAAATGGTAATATTACCAATTTCACCAAGGCAAAAGAGCGTAGAGCGGAGTGGGTTTTTCCACTTCCTTTTGGAACGGATGTAGATGAAGTGAAAACTAAAATAGAGCAATTTATCGCTGAAGACGACCGTGTGCTCAAGGACAAAAATATCGCAATTGGCGTTCAAGATTACACTGATAAACTCGTTCATTTACATGTGAAAGTGTGGGTGAAAACGCCCGATCACGGAGATGTAATTGGCGATATGTACGATCGCGTTTATCGTGAATTCAAGCAGATTCATTTCCATTAATCCAATGAAAGCAAATCAACTTATTCAAGATTATATTGCCAATAATCATTTCGGAGCTTTTCTCGGAATGCAATTTAATATTCTTGAGCCCGGTAAAATAGAATACGCATTAACAACCGAAGAAAAACACTTAGCCACACCCAATGCCGTTCACGGCGGTTGTACAGCTGCACTTTTAGACGCAACGATGGGAGTAGGAGCCTTATCTTTGGTAGCTGCGCATTTTCAAGTGGTAGCAACCTTAGAAATGAAAGTGAGTTATTTCGATGCGGCGCGTTTAGGCGATAAATTGATGGCCACCTCACGAGTCGTAAAGCAAGGAAGAAGATTGATTTTTATGGAGGCGGATGTCAAAAACCAAGTGGGTGTGCTACTCGCACGCTCCAGTGGCACGTTTACCGTTTTTTCAGCCGAGAAAAGTGGTTATGAACCAAAATCCTAGTTGATTTGTTTTAAAGGTATGTTAGTTACAATTTTACTTTTGATTTTTACCGTAGTCGTTGTTCCGTATGTGTGTATTCACTTTGGAACAGACCCAAATTCCTTACAGCTATTGCTTTTGGAACGCATGTCGTTTGTTGTGGGCGGCGTGATTGCCTATTGTTTTATAGTAGGTGAATTGTCCAAAAACAACTCGCAAGTCGATAAATTGTGGAGCGTTGTGCCCATTCTGTATGTTTGGTTAGAAACCATTTGGGCAGATTTTCCACCGCGTATGGTGTTGATGGCTGTTTTGGTAAGCATTTGGGGAATTCGTTTAACCTACAATTTTGCTAGACGAGGCGCGTACACTTGGCGTTTTTGGGCGGGAGAAGAAGACTATCGTTGGGAAATTTTGCGCAAACGACCAGGTTTTAGCAATCGTTGGATTTGGATGATGTTTAATCTGTTTTTCATTTCAGCGTATCAAAATGTGTTGATTTTTCTGTTTACAGTGCCCATTTTACTCAATTTAAATCAATCGGTTAATGCATTGAACGGATTTGATTTACTATTGTCTATTTTGTACGTTAGCTGTGTGGTGATTGAATTTATTGCCGATCAACAACAATATGACTTTCAAACTGAGAAGCACCGTCGTAAGAATGCCAATGAGCCATTGGGCGAATACGCTGTTGGATTTGTAAAAACGGGATTATGGTCAGTCGTTCGTCATCCGAATTATGCCATGGAGCAAACGATTTGGGTAATCTTTTATTTGTTTAGCGTAAATGCAACAGGCGAGTGGATCAATTGGAGCATTCCCGGATGTGTGTTGTTAATTGTGCTTTTCAAAGGAAGTTCAGACTTCTCAGAGGAAATTTCCGCTACCAAATACCCCGATTACAAGCAGTATCAAAAAGAAGTACCGCGATTCATTCCCATAAAACTATTCAAAAAAGGTTAGTCAAATACTGATTGCGCATCCATTTAAATATTTGATTTTCAGCTGTTGTGTGATTTTTTTTGCTGCTTTATCCGTCTGCGTTTCCAAGTTTGTTAGCGATTACTTTACGCCACAAAATGCTCTGCAAAAGAGCTTCCGTTGGTCGCTTTTTGCCTTGCGTGGCTGACAGCACCGCTGCACAAAGCTTTCCACCTTCGCCGGAGCAGGGGGGTATTGGAAAAGAATCTAGTTTAGTTTTGTATTAACGTTTTGGCGCTTGGCGCAGTGTCTGATTTCGGAGCACAAAACTGTCAATACACCACAAAAGTTGATGCGAGGTAGAATGCTCAATTAACCACTATACCAGCCATTGAGCCAAACGCCTGTTATAGCCAGTGGTTCTTGTTCTATCTTGTTGTTTCTGTGTCAAGTTCTACAAAATTCGTTGTTGCTAGATTCATAAATTTAATTGTCGAATTAATTGAAGTTGAAATGTCAAGGTCAAGCATTTTGTCAATTACTGAAAAGTAACGTTCAAAGTCGTCTTGTGAATTGGTTTTTAAATGAATAACATTCCTTCGATTTTTATAAAGTTCTAAGATGTTTTCTTTGTCAGTTAAATTTCTATTCCAAAAGGAATTATCACTTAACCATTGTGGAATCACATCAGTTAACTTTTCTCTAAAGGAAATTTTGGGACTTTCTATTTCTTCTTTATTAAACTCAACTGGTTTGTTTTTCCTGATTGTTCGATATATAAAGTCATTCGGGATGATGTGGTTCAAGAATGCTTCAAGAGCTGAAACAAGCATTATAATGCTACTTGCTCTGTATTTTATGTAATGATTATAGCAGTCGTGAGTTCCGTTTTCTTCAATGTCAAGTATAAAAATGTCATCACCTATCTTCTTTCCGCATTTCGGAAAATTTATTTCCTTTATTTTTTCAGAGTGATTGTAATGTTCAATAGCAACACTTAAAAACAGGTGAACTGGATTAGGAAAAGCTGTTACAAAAAGTTGATTGAGATATTTTACAGGTCTTGCTTTAATTACTCTTCGTTCTCCAGTTTTAAATTCTGTAATCATTACAAGTTGATTTGATAATCCTTTGGAGTCAGATTTAGTAACTGAGTTTGAAACAATATCCCTGTTAAAAGCTTGTTCTGTAATTTTAAAATTTGGATAAGGTGGAATTTTAATTTTCATATCCTGTTTCTGTCGGTATATGTTTTTCTATACAATAATTTTCAACTTCTGTGTCGTTTGCAAAGTATCCGTCACAAAATTCGTCAAGCTCCTTTTCTGCTCCTGAAACATATTTTTCGCTTGCAGTCATAAGTTTCTCTGTTTGTTCGATGAATTTTTCAAATTCCTTATTCATCTTACAAAGTTTGTCAATCGTTTTAAAGTCTAAATCTCTATAGACTGCTGGAAATAGCACTTTGCTTTGATAAGGATTTGCATTTAATTCAATAATCCCAATACCGAAAGACTGATTAAGCCTTGCCATTTCTTCGTTCAAACTGTCGCTAAATTCAAAAGCAACTAAATAGCCATAATTCGCCCAACTTGAATTTGAAACTGCTTGGAAGAATGCTTTTTTAAGTTCGCTGTCGCTGTTAATTTCTCTTTTCAGTTCGTATGAACTCAATTTGAAAGTGTCAACTCGATTTATTGATTTTAGAAAATTTTGGCTTGCTTTAGTTTGTAAGTTCAAAAATTTAATTCCGACCATATCTGGATGGGTCCAAATTTGGTTGTTGTCTTTTCCGTTAGATTGTTCGTGGAAAATTGTTTTTGAGTAAGTGTCTGTATTTTTTAGATAACTGCTCAAAAGTTTGTGTAAATCTCTTTCTTCGTAAGTCTTTGACTTGTTTACTTTAATTGGTTTTACAATTTGAGTTTCTGTGTCGCCACTCAATATCTCAATTCCAATATTTTGTTCGTTTTTTGTCAAGTAGTAGGAGTAAGTCCCATTGCTTTGCTTTATTCGTTTTACCCTTGTATCTCCGTTACGAATGAAGTCCCCAAGTTGAGCAGAAACAGTTGCAGGAGGTGTTTTGCCAGCAAATTCATAGTAACTATTTGCTAATATATGGTCGCAAATCTCAATAGAATTAGCCAATCTGTCTAAATCTTCAAGGCTTTTTATAATTGCTTCTTTTATTGTCATTTTTTATCTGTTTTTCTGTTACGGTACGGTTGTCCTACCATTGCCGATAACAATTTACTCTACGCATTGCGTCAACTTTTATTATACTTTTAAAATCTACAATTCCGCAATCTGTTGATTTACAGGTGTAAAAACGATTGTAATTGGATGGCGTAAAAGTTTTTCTCAAAAATGATAGTTCGGTTTAGC
>CAZHPL010000146.1:0-3211 GCA_964534495.1 uncultured Lishizhenia sp. | reverse complement strand
ATTCCAAAGATAAAAATTCATTTCATTTTTTGGGTCGAACGGTCGACTTTTTAACGTTGCTAAATACGGCATTAAAAATTGCTTGTGCAATAGGGGAAAACCCTGAATTTAATTGAAAAACTCGAAATGGAAAATTGAAAAATTGGAATCGTGCTTCGAAGAAAAATTCTTTGAAATCGAGAAACGAGTATTACAATTCCTATTTTTAGCTCCGTAGGTGCAATATTGATACTATCAATGGGATTTTTTTCGAAGTTTGGTTTTATTCAATTTGTCCAAATGCTTTAAGTCTTCAATATCTTTTTTTCGAGCACTTATTTGCTTATCTTTTACAAGGTCATTGAAACTCAAAAAGAAAATTTCAACATCATTCACTACAACGCATTCTTTGTTTTTATATGCATTATTAAATGCAATTTCAGCTTTGATTGAAGGGAGGAAATCAAGAGTAAAATCATCAAATTCAAGTTTTAAAAATGATGTTTTGGGATTAATTGTTTCTTCATTTCTATATTCTGAAATATTGATTCCTAAACTTTCAATTACGTTTAATATTCGAAAATAATTTTCATAAGTAGGATTGAACCAAATATCTAGGTCAGGTTTGTCTGTTATTTCTCCGCTTAAAGTAACGGAGTGTCTGTAGTACCCATGCAGGCAACAGCTGTTCCTCCTACAATAATATACTCGACTTTTTCGTGTTTAAAAAGCAAGCAAATTTTCAGTATTAGGTTGCTCAATGTTTCTTGCACCGAGATATTGAATTTGTTTAAAAAGCTTATTTTTTCGACTTTAGAGATGATAGCTCATTCATAGCTTTTTCAAAAGCAGCATGTCTTTTCAAAATAGTTGTTGTTTGTGAGCGCTTTGCTTCACTTTTCTTCAACTCTTCAAAGGAATTATATTTTTTCACTGCTTTCATGTTAATGGTTTTGTTGATCCAAATAACTGAGTTGTTCTATTTCGTGACTTTATCGATTGAAATCACATTAATAAATGAACTGATTACTATTCAAAGATAGAAAATTAATTGAATGTTTGAGTCTTCGCATTTTTTTTCACTAAATAATTATTACCACTACGGGGTAAAATGAATCGTGCTTCGAAGAAAATTCTTTGAAACCGTTGAAACGGTTTTGAAAATTGTTTGGTTTTCATAGGTGCGGGTTTAAACCCGCACCTATGAACGCATTATCAAATGCTTTCATTTTCAAATTAATTCAATGCATTTTGTCACCCTCCTTAATCCTCCCTCAAAGGAGGAAAATGAATCTTGCTTCGAAGAAAAAAGTGATTTTTATCAAACCAATTTAGTCTTGCTGTCTTAAAGTCTTAATGTCATAAAGTCTGCTGACATTACCTCTCCTTATTTGCTCCCCGCACAGACGGAAGTAGTGGAGAAGTGCGAAGTAAGGGCGCCTAAAAAATGATTACTTAAAAAATTTTAGTAGCATTAACGACAAAGCAAAAAACACAACGATGCTCAAAAATAATTGACCGTTGTTTTTGTAGCCTTTGTTTCTGTAATACAAGTAATTGAGTGTTCCTAATACGAGTGAAATTAGGATAGCAATCACAAAGCGATTCATTATGCCAAACCGAATTGTTGGATGTGATGTGTGAAATGTTTTGCGTGTAGTTTCAACCAATCTTCGCGATTCAACATGCCGTAATAGGGGTGAAGGGTCTCTAAATTGGGCATTTCTTCTGCTTCTTCCATGAAATCCACCCACGTCAAGGTAAATTCGTCCACTGCATCGTCCAAATCTGCATTGCGCAATGGGGTTTCAGGTGTTGCAAACGTCACTTGAATATTGTGCGCCATTGGTTTGTCGGTATAAATAAACTGTTTCAGTTTTAAAGCGGTTTCTTCGGGCACTTCTAATTTGTATTCACCTAATCCGCGCGCCATGTTAATGCTGTCTGTTAAGTGCTCAACCATACGTTGCGCGGACATATTTCCCCACAAAGCAGGCGTTTCGGGTGATAATTTTTGAAGCAGTTGTACATAAACCGCTAAATCAGCTTCAATAAATGACATGTTTTATTTTTTACCTATGAGTATATGCAAACTTTTCGGAACGACTTGAACGTTCAACTCTCTTCGAACAGACATGGGTTCACCGTCGTAATGCGCAATTTTATCGGAAAGATTAATTTTTGCTTTTTCAAATGAAATGACTTCTGCAAACTGAGATTGGTGCGATCTTCTCGTGAAAAAACGATAGATGATACCGGGCGTTCTCCACAATGAAAAAGGTTTCAAAATGAAAAGTTCCAATTTACCATCCGTTGCATCCGATTTTGGTGAAACAACAAATCCGTTTCCGAACTCAGAAGTATTGGCAATGGTACACAAAACAGCAGGCATTTTTTTGATTTGCCCATTTGTGTCCACCGAAATATTAATCGGGTTGTAACGAATAAATTCCTTCATCACATGTTTGACATAGGTCCAAAAACCACGCTTTTTATCTTCGTCAAATCGTTTTGCAATCAAGGCATCCAATCCATAGCCACCCACACCCAAGAACGGTTTGTCGTTCACAAGAACAGTATCCATTTGAATTTCGGTCTCGTCATTGATGCACTCAATTGCTTTAACAACGTTTAAGGGAATGTGCATGTGTCGTGCCAATCCATTTCCTGAACCAACGGGAATAATGGCCAATTTAACCGTCGAGCCAATTAAACCTGTTCCGGTTTCGTGCACAGAACCATCGCCACCCACCGCACAAACCACGTCAATGTGTTCAGCAACAGCTTGTTTGGCTAATTCTAATGCGTGACCTTTGTATTCTGTGAATTTTATTTCGTAAGAAAATTTCGCATGATTCAAATGCTCCTGAATTAAGGCAGGAATGTTGTCTTTGCGACGAACACCTGAAATAGGATTAATGATGAACCAAATTCTCTTTTTCATAATGACAACTTCTTAAGTCGTGTATTAATTTTCAAATATCGCAAGAAAAAACCGATTAGACAAGCACTTTTTACGGATAAGCTGTTTATGACTGTTAGGTTTTGATCGTTTCAAACATTGCTTTATCCTTTTAAACAGAAGGTTTTCAGCTAGTTTGTGTGTCTTTTCTTTGCTTAGTGTTATTTTTACAATTAATACGCAAATGACTCTACTTTGTTACGAATGGAATGGTACGAAAAAGCGTGCCAATGAGTAATTTTATGAAAAATGAAAAAAAAAATAAAGCAG
>CAZHPL010000145.1:0-7864 GCA_964534495.1 uncultured Lishizhenia sp. | reverse complement strand
GTAAGCATGTATAATGTAGCCGAGTTGAGTCCTTTATTGCGTTATTTTGATCAGAATTTCCCTGGCACGCTGGTACATTTAAACATAGCAACAGGAATATCGTCTCCTTGGAATTTCCCAGATGCTAGTTTAGTGTTGGAAGATCTTAAAGAAGTAACAAACTTAAACTGTTTCAAGGATTCGTGGTTGCTTTCTAGCTGCATCAATGGTATAATTAATTATTTTCAGCAGCCTAAGATTGACTTAACTGAGCTAAACGAGTTTAAAAAGTTTAATCAATTATTAGACGCACATCGAGGAGTAGACATGCAGCGTTATGCACCGAAACTTTGGTCAGCCCTAAAGGGGAATAAATGACAATAGATTTTCCTTTTGTTTATGCAAATGGTGATAGTTACTCTGACGAGAACTTCCATCCAACTCTTAAAGAAAACACATATGTTAATTACGTTTCTGACTTTTGTAATGGATTTGCATTAAACAAGGCTATTTCCGGAAGCTGCAATCGCCGCATCATACGAACTACAGTACATGACATGATTGCCCACCGAAAAATAAATCCGCATCAAAAAACAATAGTACTAGTTGGTCTGTCGTTTGAATTAAGAGGAGAAATTTGGCTGGATCAATTGGTTAATACCCGCGCCCCAGAGGAAACCCAGTTTCGAACGCATTCGTTTAGCGTCGACTTAGATTGGAAAGAAAAATTGCTATTAGGCCGTTCAATCTCGCCACCGAGAGTTCGTGGGGCAAGCGTGGATAAAAAATTCTTAACAAAATATAGTGAAGGCCGAGCATATTTTTATAGCCCGTATGCCGAGCGTATTAATCTTTTATGCGATTTAATAATGTTGCGATCGTTACTTGAATCTTTAGAAATAGATTTCTTGGTGTTTCAGTCACCGCCTGCTGAGCCACTAGAAGAAGATTATCTACTAGATTTCTTTAAGAATGAGATTTCTAATGATCCTAGGTTTTTAGACCTCAACTCGTTCTCCTTTATTAAATGGTGCCGAGATAACGGATTTCAGACGATCGAAAATTCTGGACAAGACGACGTCGGACATTATTATTCGGATGCACATAAAGCATTTGCTGAGCAAATAATTGTGCCTAAATTACAAGAGTTAAAGATTCTATGAGTGCAGACATTGATATTGACGTACCTAACCGTAACGAATTGCTTAGCTTTCTTAAGCACACACCTGCACGACAGGTAGTCAATGGCACTGTGCGCAAACACAATTCGGGAATTTATGTAACTAATATTCCTTACGATGTTTTAAACGAATGTGCTTCTATTGAATACGAAGAAGCTGAGCGTCGAGGGTATTTTAAAATCGATCTCCTCAACATGTCAGTTTATCAGTTAATAAACAGTCCAGAAGAATATAATTTGCTGCTTAAAGAGACGCCTCCCTGGAGACGGCTATGGGAAGATCCATCATGGGCTAAACAATTAGTCCACGTTGGAAACTACACAGAGTTATTAGCAACAATGAAGCCAGACTCGATTCCTAGAATGGCAGCATTTATTAGTGTGATACGCCCGGGAAAAGCACATTTACAAGGTAAACCTTGGCAAGAGGTGTTTAAAACAGTATGGGATGGTGACGACTCAAAGGGATTTATCTTCAAAAAATCTCATAGTCTCAGTTATGCAATGTTGGTTACTTTACACATGAACATTCTTAATCGATCTTTCGAACAAGTGTAATTGATTTACGTTTAGATTTTTTGCGTGCAATGTCCATCAAGCTGCACACAGGGCCGTGTAAAATTTCTAGGTCTTTGTTACTAAACGTGCGTAAAGTATGTCGAAACTGATCCCAATCGGCACGTAAGAATATGTTAATTGGTATGCTACGGTTGCTCTCCCACCACCATTGACTTGCTAGCTCTAAGAATAGCATCTTAGATGATTGGTTAATAATTGACCCAAAGTCGTAGATGGTTGTAACAGTGTCGTCTCTGTTTTGTATGATCCCTACGTATTCAACATTAGCATAAACGCAAAGGGTTATAAAAGGGTACTTCTCAGCAAGTTTGTCGAATATTGTGTTGCCCATAAATATTATTATTAGAGATTCCTATGTACTCAACTACCGTTTACTTATACCAACAAATCACCAAGGTGCTTTTGATTGACACCGGAGGAGAGTATTTCATCGCGAGGTATGACCCAGTGTACGCTAAATCATTAACTGTTAACAAGGGCGTCGATAACGTCCTACTATTTGAATTTATCAATCAAGATCAAAAACCCGTAAACATTACGGGTAGTTCTTTTGTTTTTAGATTAGTAAACCAGACTGGAGATCGACTACTAGTTGAAAAACAGATGGAAATACTATCTGCTAGTTTAGGGCGAGTTAAAGTAGTGTTAGACTCTGAAGATACAATTGACTTGATCGCACAGCCTGCAAGCTACAGTATTCAGCGTACATCGGGCAATTATGTACAAGCAGCATATGTTGACGCTAATAGTCAAGCACGCGCCGACTGCAACATTGTTGACTCAATTATGCCAGAGTTTGTCCCTAGTTCAGAGCTAACAATCCCTACCATATATGGTAAAGCGCAGCAGCTAAGTCCCGGACCGCAAAACTGGCCAGACTGGGCACTAACACCTGAGCCAATTAATACCACACAGCTAACTGAATTTTATTCGAGCCATATCCCGACTAATGGCTCAGGCGTAACCACTGTTAAGATGGACCTGGATCATTACACTGGTACTATTAAATTTGAAGCAGCAGAAAACTACCAAAGCTTGTGGTACAACGTAACAGAGTCTTGGGAATTCTTTGACGAAACATCAACACAATACTTTAATATCATTGGTTACTTTCCATTGATCCGCGCTTGCTTTAATAATAGCCAAGGTTACGGTGGCCAAGCCAGTCTGGAAGTCACTGACGGTGTAGTCACTGGTATTAACCTAACCAACCCGGGTTCAGGATACGTTGCTGCTCCCAAAGTACAGATTTTAGGTAATGGTTCAGGTGCAGAAGCAATAGCAACTATTGGAGTTGATGGGCAAATTGCTAGCATTGTAGTAACGGCTGGCGGTTCAGGTTACTTGCCAATCCAATACCAAAGTACTAATTTTGGCTCAGTACTGATATCAACTGGCACAATTACTAATCTCCAATACCGTTGATTCTGTAGAATAAAGCTGCTATACTGTGTCAATGCTAGACATTGAACAATACCTACCAGCTAAACGTAAGCGCACAGCATCGGGGTGGATAAGTTTCAATGCGCCCTGTTGCAGTGACAAGCGCGGCCGCGGCGGACTTAAAGTATCAGAACAAGGGTGGAGTTTTCATTGTTTCAATTGTAATTTCACTGCTAGCTTTACTCTTGGTCGAACGCTTTCCTTAAAGGCACGTAAGTTACTTGGCTTGCTACACGTAGAAGAAAATGAAATTGAGCGTTTAAACTTAGAAAGTTTGCGACATCGCAGTATCGAAGGTATCATTGATTCTCGTAAGACTTTCGAAGCACTAGCAGATATCAAGTTTGAAGAAAGCGCATTACCTGACAATGAAGTTAAGTTTATAGGACCCGAAGATCATCCTCACTGGGATTATGTTCGCAGCCGCTGCGTACCTGAGGGATATCCAATGATGATGCGCACTGACAACAACGGAGTCCATTGGACACGCCCGCACGTTATCATTCCGTTCACGCATAATGATATGTTAGTTGGGCACAGTTGTAGATTTTTAGACAACAAGATACCTAAGTACATTAATGATATACAGCCAGGATATGTTTTTGGCACAGACTTGCAGCAGGATAATTGGCAGTATGCAATTGTTGTAGAAGGCGTATTTGATGCGCTGTCGATTGACGGCCTTGCAGTAATGCACAGCACAGTAAATGATGCACAAGCACGACTAATCCGTAGCCTAGGCAAGGAAGTTATCGTAGTGCCTGATCAGGACAAGGCTGGACTAGAACTAATCGATCGCGCTCTAGAACTAAACTGGTCAGTGAGCATACCCAACTGGCCTGAAGGTGTAAAGGATGTAAACGATGCAGTGATTCGTTTAGGCAAGCTTGGTGCATTGCTAACTATAATGCAAGCACGTGAAACAAATAAAATTAAGATTGAGTTGAGGAAGAAGCACCTTGTTAAAAAACTACAGCACTGACGTACAAAAACTATTCTTAGAAATGATGTTAGAGGACGCACAAAGTTATGTGCGTGTTCAGAACATCTATAACCCGCAAAACTTTGATAAAAGCTTGCGCTTAGCCGCTGAGTTTATTAAAGAGCATACCGACAAGTATCAAACATTGCCTGAACGCACGCAGATTAATGCTGCAACCAATGTAGACTTAAAGCCTGTGCCTGAGCTTAACGAGGGGCACTATGAATGGTTTATGACTGAGTTTGAAGCGTTTACTAAACGTCAAGAACTAGAACGTGCAATTCTTAAAGCAGCTGACTTACTAGAAAAGGGTGAGTTTGAGCCTGTTGAAAAGCTAATCAAGGATGCTGTGCAAATTAGCCTAACCAAAGATTTAGGCATGGACTTTTGGGAAGATCCCGAAGGCATGATGAATCGTTATTTTGACAACGGTGGACAAGTGAGCACAGGTTGGCCGCAGTTGGATAACTTGCTTTACGGCGGTTTCAGTCGAGGCGAGCTAAACATCTTTGCTGGCGGATCTGGCTCCGGTAAGTCGCTAGTAATGATGAATATTGCACTTAACTGGGTACAAGCTGGATTGCACGGAGTGTATATCACACTAGAACTTAGCCAGGAACTCACCGGTTTGCGTACCGCAGCAATGCTTACTAATATGAGCACTAAAGAGATTCGCAAAGACAAAGAAACTGCTGCGCTTAAAGTTAAAATGGTGGGGAAAAAGTCGGGCAGTTATCAAGTTAAAGCATTGCCTGCACAGAGTAACATCAACGACATTCGTGCGTTCTTAAAGGAATATCAAATTCAAACAGGTCGCAGAGTGGACTTTTTAATGATTGACTACTTAGACTTATTAATGCCAGTGTCAGCTAAAGTTAGTCCCAATGACTTGTTTGTTAAGGACAAGTACGTTTCTGAAGAACTGCGCAACTTAGCCAAAGAGCTCGGAGTGCTAATGGTCACAGCATCGCAGTTAAATCGTAGCGCAGTTGAAGAAATCGAATTTGACCATAGTCACATTTCTGGTGGTATCTCTAAGATCAACACGGCAGATAACGTATTTGGTATCTTTACATCGCGTGCGATGAAAGAACGCGGTCGCTATCAAATTCAGTGTATGAAGTCGCGTAGTTCAACTGGTGTGGGACAAAAGATTGATTTAGACTATAATATCGAAACTATGCGTATTAGTGATAGTGGTGGGGACGAAGGTGGCACAGGGGGATTTGTTAAAAAACCAAGTATTCTTGAGTCAATTAAAACACAAAGCTGTGTTGTAAAAGCAGTAGATGAAGACACTGGTGAAATAGGTAAGGTCTCAGCAGATGTACAGAGCGCAAAGTTAAAACAACTATTGGGTAAAATTAAAACTTAATGTATTCTGTTGAGCAAATACAACACGTACATTTAGAAATCTCTAGTAGATGTAATGCAGCTTGTCCATTGTGTCCTAGAAATTTATACGGCTATCCGTTTAATGATGGATACGTTGAATATGACATGAAGTTAGTGGACGCAAAAACTATTTTTTCAAAAGAGTTTATTGCACAGCTCAGTAAAATATACATCAATGGTAATTTTGGTGATATTGTAATGAATCGAGACGCAATTGAAATCGTGCGTTACTTTCGCAAATATAACAAATTGCTAGAGATTTCGATATCAACTAACGGGTCGGCTCGCGACACAAAGTTTTGGACCGATTTGGCCAAACTCAACACGGAAGTAATTTTCTGTATCGACGGTTTAGAGGATACTCATCATTTGTATCGCCAAAATACTTTGTTTGAGGTAGTGTTGCAAAACGCAAAAACTTTTATTTCTGCAGGCGGCAATGCTACATGGAAATTTATACCTTTTGACCATAATCGACATCAGATAGCAAAAGCAAAAAAACTAGCAAAGCAATTAGGATTTAAAAAATTTAGTCTAAGCGACTGGGGAAGAAATACAGCGCCGGTTTTTAGTAAAGATCAACAATTAACGCACGTCATTGGTGTTCCTAAAAAAACTGACTTTAAAGAATTACATTATTCGCGTACTAACGACGATGTACTATTAGAAGATATAATCTCAGAGAGAACCCCAAAGACAATAAGCTGCCAGGTAAAAAAACAAAAATCAATTTATATTTCAAGCACAGGAGATGTATACCCATGTTGCTTTTTGGGGTTTTCTCCTAAGACATACGGGCACGGTAACTATCACCAAGCAGCTAATGCACAATTTAAAGACATGGTTAAAGAAAATAATGCTCTAGAATTTCCTTTAGAGCATTGCATTAAATGGTTCAATTTAGTTGAGCAATCGTGGAACGTCCCTACATTTGAGCAGGGACGTTTGGTTATATGCAACGACAATTGCGGTTTAAGTAGTTGATCCTTTGATCACAACATAGCGTAGTACAATTGCTTCACTTAGTGAACCGGCTGTGATATTGCGCACACTAACCACAGCTGAGCCAGCTGAACAGTTTGCATCTAAGTTATAAGCCGCCGGGGTTACAACCCCGTTAACGATGTTTAGAATTAGTACGTCCTTTGCACCAATAGTACTGTTGGTTAGTGTAAAACTTACTGTGGTAGCAGCAGCTAAAGCAGTGGCTTGCATGGTAATTTCGCCGCTGGGCTTGTTAAGCGTCACACCGGTTGACTTGTTACCTGTTTGGCTTACTGTACCGCCAGCACCAGCATTATAACCCATAGTACCGCCGTCAATTAAGCTAATACCAGCTGAACCAGCGACAATTACATTACCTGTAGCACTAACGTTAGCTGAGAAGGTGGTTACATTAGCAGTGATATTTGCACATAGCGTTTTAGTAACTGCACCAATTGGACTGGTGTAGAAGTTAATTGAGCTACCAGAGTTAGCTGATGAAAAGTTTTCCAGTGCAAAGAAGTCAATACTAGTCGGAGCAACGTTGCCAGCAACTAGTGCGTAGTCGCTTGTGCCCCAACCCGAAGCAGTTACCCGAGCAAGAACATCGCCTGCTTGTACTGCAGTTGGGCTAGCAGCAGTACCTCTAGCACGTCTGCTAGTAAACAGCGGATGCGTAGTTGCGCCCGAGCCAAAGGTGTCGACTGTGATTCTAGCAGAAGTGTTATCATTGCCGGTAACGTGTATCATACTACCAGAGTTACGAACGTTTTGATACGCCCCGTCGGAACTTCCGACGATGTTTAACGCGCCCGTTGTGTTGGCTAAAACAGATGGAGTATTGAACTCTACAAATCCGTTGTCTAAGACTTGGAAAGCAACATTGCCTGTGCTAGTGTAAGTTCTCAGGTTGCCGCCAACGCTTAAGTTAGCACCAAAGCCGGCGCCGCCGGCGACTACCAGCGCACCGGTTGTTTTACTAGTACTCGGCGTAGTGTTGCTAATGGTCACAGGGAATGTAAAGTCAGTTAACCCACGATCCCAGTCAACAATTTCGATGTTGGCTCCACCGTCTAGTGTAACAAATTGATAATAATAATAACCAGTTGCGCCAAAGCTAATAACACCAGCACTGTAACCTTCTAAACCAACTAGTCCTTGTGTCACACTGGCTGGTAAGGTCAGAGTATAAGCAGTATTTGTGATTTGTACACGCAATACTAAATCACCAGCAAATCCAGATTCTGGCCAGTTGGTAAAGTTTAGACTAATGCTGCCTGTTGTAGTAATAGTTTGGTACTGTCCAGCAGAATAATCAACAG
>CAZHPL010000144.1:3044-7867 GCA_964534495.1 uncultured Lishizhenia sp. | reverse complement strand
TTGTACATGGCCTTTGGTGAAAATTCATTCTTAGGTGGTGAAAACGGAGCTGACATGATTTGGAACCCAACCGATCGTTTGGTGAGCAATGTAGGAACGCCATTAATGGGTGGAGTACAACCGATTTACATTTTTGGATACAAACAAGCAACAATAAATGGATATGTTTCGGGTTATGACTTCCCAGCATATATTCCTTCAGAAGCAGAAAACGATGCTACAAACGCCTTGAAATTGAAATGGGCGGAAGTAGAAGGCAATAGCTCGCAAGCGAAACGTGAATTGTACGGAAGTTTATCATGGATTATGTATCCATTGGCTAAAACAACGTATGATATTGATCCAGTGAACGGTCTTCCAACCGATGTAAGCATTAAACTTCGAATTAACAAAGAATACAAAGACTTCACAGGTTCAGGAGAAAATGGCGGTAAACCAATGTATTCTTGGAGTATGAAGGGAAGATCAACAGAAACAGCAAGTTCGGTTGCGCTAAAAGATGCTTTGAAACTCATGAATGTAGTTCCCAATCCGTACTGCGCCTTTTCAGAATACGAACGAAATCGCCTTGATAATCGGGTAAAAATCACTAATCTGCCAGAGGTTTGTACCGTTTCGATTTATACAGTTAATGGTAAATTGGTGAAACGCATAAAAAAAGATAGTCCAATTACATATCTCGATTGGACCTTAACGAATGCTGCTAATATTCCTATTGCATCGGGTATGTATTTGATTCACATTGAAGTGCCAGGAGTTGGAGAACGTATTCTAAAACTTTTTGTCGCCATGCGTATGGTTGATTTACAAGATACTTAATATCACCTTAGCGTTCTTTAACGTAAGTCAATTAGTACATTCAATTTAAAGGCTACCTTTGTTTAAAATTTACAGCATGCGTCTCTTTTTTTCATTAGCGTTCATCGGTAGTTTCTGTATGAATTTCGCTCAAACGTATAAACTTCCTGCACTACCCTACGATTACAGTGCTTACGAGCCATATATCGATGCGCAAACCATGCAAATTCACCATGGAAAACACCATCAAGCTTATGTTGACAATCTGAATAAAGCCATTACAGGAACTCGATTGGATAGCATTTCATTGACCGATTTACTATTGAATGCAAGTTTTCGTTCGGATGCTGTAAAGAACAATGCTGGCGGTCATTATAATCATGGTTTGTTTTGGGAAATTTTAGTTCCAAATGAAAAACAAACAGATGTTGTTCACGCTGAATTTGATCAAGCTGTCAAAACACAATTAGGAGGATTTGATTCCTTAAAAATAAAACTCATTCAAGCTGCAACGAGTCGTTTTGGTTCAGGTTGGGCTTGGCTGATTGTAACACCTGATAAAAAATTGAAAATCACTTCCACAGCCAATCAAGAAAATCCCATCATGGATGTTGCCAAAGAAAGAGGTATTCCGATTGCTGGTATTGACGTTTGGGAGCATGCCTATTACTTGAAATATCAAAACAAACGTGCTGATTACCTCAATGCCGTTTATGACTTAATCGATTGGGGAATTGTTTCTGACAAATACATAGCCACATTGAAAGATCCGCTGTTAACTGCAATTGAAAAAGATAACTGGCCTGCACTGAAAGACTTCCACCGTGTAATGGGACAAACGTTTCACCCAGCAGAAAATGGTAACCTAACTCCATTGCGAACCAGAGCTTCTGAATTAGCAGCAAAATCCACTTTACTTCGTGCTTCTCAACCTCCCGTTTCTTTGGATAAACCTGCTATTAAAGAGGCTTTATTAAAACTAGAAAAACAGTGTAAAGAACTAGAGAAATTAAGCACTTCTAAAGTAAAAAATGACGTTTTAATTAAGAAAATTACGGCCGCTCACGATACCTTTCATTTGGTGCAAGGACTTTGTCATGATTAATGCCTTTTTAATCCGCATTTAATCCTTACTTTATCGAACTAAATAGCTTCGATTGCGTATCTTTGCAAAAACGAAAAAGTGCGCTTTGAACTAACCAAAGATTTTCTTGAAATACTTCGCCTTAAAATCGCGGAGCAGGACGAAAATTGGATTAGGGAAAACGTACTCGAGCTTCACTATGCTGACGTAGCAGAAATCCTTGACAAACTTAGTAACGACGAAGCGAAATTTGTTTACTTCCTAGTTGACGAGGATACACAAGCCGATATTTTGATGGAATTGGAAGAAGAAGTGCGCGATCGCTTTCTTGCCTCCCTTTCTACAAAAGAATTTGCTGATCAGTTAGAAAACTTAGATTCCGACGATGCCGCCGACATTTTGGGTGAACTTTCGAATGAGAAAATTCAAGAAGTCATTGCCCACATGGAAGATGACGAAGCTGCGGAAGACATTGTTGATCTCCTTAACTACGACGAAGATACAGCAGGTGGTTTGATGCAAAAAGAGTTTTTCCAAGCTCAATTGGATTGGCCGGTGAATCGAGCGCTTGTGGAATTAAGAAAACAAGCAGAAGACGTTGAAAAAGTGTATAACATTTTTGTGGTAGATGAAGTCAATCACTTGGTCGGAGTGCTCAGTTTGAAACGCTTGCTTTTCTCGAATGCACGTAGTATTGTAGCTGATTTGTACCAATCCAAAAATATTATTTCGGTAAAAACTAGTGATTCTGCGGAGGAAGTTGCCTTGGTTATGGAAAAATACGATTTAGTTTCTGTTCCTGTTGTAGACTATCAAAACAAATTAGTGGGAAGAATTACCCTTGATGACGTTGTAGATTACATTAAGGAAGAGGCAGATAAAGACTTCCAACTTGCAACGGGTATTTCGGATACGGTAGAATCAGACGCAAGTATTTGGCGCGTTTCTCGTTCACGACTTCCTTGGTTAGTGATTGGTATGATGGGTGGAATTCTTGGAGCACGTGTTATCTCTGGTTTTGAAGGAAACATCAGTCACATTCCAGCCTTAGCCTTTTTTATTCCACTAATAACTGCAACCGGTGGAAATGTGGGCGTTCAATCTTCAGCGATTGTGGTTCAATCCATTGCACGTGGCGAAAAACACTTGGGTAGAATTTTTCCTAAATTATTGCGAGAGGCAGGAGTTGGAGTAGTTAATGGCATTTTATTGGCGAGTATTATTTTTGGAATTGCATACGTTTTTGAAAGTGCAAAATTTGGAATGGTGGTTAGTTTGTCGTTATTTACTGTTATCATATTTGCGTGTGTAATTGGCACTTTAATCCCCATAATTCTGCATCGCTATAAAATCGATCCCGCTTTGGCGACCGGCCCATTTATCACCACATTGAATGATGTGACAGGGCTTTTTATCTATTTCACGATAGGAATGCTTCTTTTATAAAAAAGTTGAACGTTTCCATTATTTAATTACCTTTGTAGCCCTTTTAGAGAGGTGTCCGAGTGGTTGAAGGAGCACGCCTGGAAAGTGTGTATACGTCTAAAGCGTATCGAGGGTTCGAATCCCTTCCTCTCTGCTAAAGTCCCGTGCTGCGGGATTTTTTTATGTCTGTTATTTTTGCAACGCGGCAAGTGGTTGTTAATATCATTTTGTGCGTTTTGCAATTATGACAAACAGCTTTTTTATCTTTGTTCATGCGTAATTTAATTACCTTTTTAAAGAGGTTTCAGGTTTTTCTTGTATTCGCCTTATTGCAAGGGATTGCGCTGTTTTTCTACATAACTGGATTATCGTATCCAAGAAGTCAATATTTCACTACCGCATCAGCTTTTAATGCGGAATTTGTGCGCATTGAAAACGACATCACTAAGCATTTCAACCTTTCCCAAACAAATTTTGACCTCCAAAAAGAGAACATCCGTCTTCGAAAGAAGTTGAAGGAAAGTTCCTATCGCATCAAACGTCACTCGATATTCATTAACGACACAGCTTTTCAGCAACAATATGAATTTATACCTGCTGAAGTAATCAACTCAACGGTTACCAGACGCAACAATTATTTCACCATTGACGCAGGGAAACTTCAAGGAATTAAACGTGGAATGGGCGTTTTTTCGGATAAAGGTGTTGTTGGTATTATTCATCTTGCTAGTAATCACTACAGCATCGTGAAATCGGTTTTAACCAAGGACATTAACATTGATGTAATGATTGAGCCTATTGGTTTGTTCGGATTATTGAAATGGGATGGCCGTGACCCTAGACGTGGCTCTGTAACAGGTATTTCGAATGACTTACGCATCAAAAAATGGAGTAAAGTGGTGACACGAGGCGGAAGTGGAATATTTCCAAGAGGTCTGATAGTTGGACGTGTAGAAAGCACAAAACCAATTGAAGGTGAGCCACTTTGGGATGTCAGAGTACTTTACGGAGAAAATTTTAGAACCATTCAGCGCGTTTATGTGATTCGCAATTTATTAATTGAAGAACAACATCACTTAGAAGACCAAATTCCACCAGACGAAGAAGATCCTATTCAATGAATGTCATAACCAAAAATATCATCCGTTTTTTCATCATCGTATTGATTCAATCGTTGGTGCTGAATCAAATTGAACCTGGATTTGGCATTCACTTCATGTTGCAACCCTTGTTTATAATGTTGTTACCCTTCGAGCTTTCCGTTGTTTGGATGATGATCATTGCATTCGTTTCAGGATTCGTGATTGATATGCTAGCCAACACCTACGGACTTAGTGCTTGTGCAATGGTATTGATAGCGTTCATTCGACCGTACATTTTCAAAATGTTCAGTCCACGTGAAGGTTACGACCCATTAAAAGAGCCCAATATTTCGGACATGGGAACCAATAACGAAAAGACGGTCAAAAACCAATTGGTTCCCATGTCCGAAATATTGGGCTCTTTTAAGGGGTCG
>CAZHPL010000144.1:0-3034 GCA_964534495.1 uncultured Lishizhenia sp. | reverse complement strand
TTTTCGTTATTGGTTGCCATTCACCATTTTTGGTATTTCTTGATAGAAATTTTCAGATTTTCAGATTTGCTTTACATTTTCCAAAATGTAATCTTGAGTGGAATAACAACAATCTTGATTAGTGTTTTGGCACAAACTTTCTTAATTGAGCGAGCAAAAGGAAAATGAATTTCGATGGACGTAAATATGTAATCATTGCTTTTGTCCTTTTGGTTGGACTCATCTACGTATCACGGATTTTCTACATGCAGGTTATTGATGATACGTGGACTTTGAGAGCGCAAGAAATCGCTGAAAAACGTAAAGAAATCATTCCACCAAGAGCTGTATTCTTTGATCGATTTGGAAAAAAAATAGTTTCCAACCGAACCTATTACAACTTGATGATGGTTGAGGACAAAATGAAAAAATTGGACACTGCGGCATTGGCTAAGTTACTAGGCTGGAAAAAATCCGAAGTGCGCACACGTTTTTATCAAATCGTTAAAGGCGAAGGTACTTACTACAATAAAAACACCAAGAAAAGAACTTCTAACTATCAGAAAATCAGGAAATATCCTTTCATCAAAGAAATGACATTGGATGAAATCACTCGAATTGCTCCGCATTTGGAAAATTTCCCAGGATTTTTTGAAGAAGTAACGAGCATGCGAAGCTATCCGTATTCTAACGGGGCGAACATTGTCGGTTATTTGTCTGAAGTTACCCGAGAGGAAATCGAAGAAGATAACTTTTACAAACCTGGAAATAACATCGGACGTGCAGGATTAGAGCGTTTTTATGAAAAAGAATTACGTGGTCGAAAAGGTATTAAATATGTGGTGACTTCCGCAATGAACAACGCTATTGAGTCGTATGCAAATGGGAAATACGATACCATTGCCAAACAAGGTCCACCTTTGAAATTAGGTGTTGATATTATCTTGCAAGCGTATGGAGAAAAATTATTGAAAGGTAAAAGAGGTTGTATTGTTGCAATTGAGCCTTCAAGTGGTGAAATTTTAGCACTCGTTTCGGCACCAACGTATGACCCGAATTTACTCATTGGCCGACGCAATATTTCAGAAAATTATCCCAAATTATTACTTGACCCAAGCAAACCTTTGTTCCCGCGTCCATTGGCAGCAGAATATCCTCCAGGTTCGACATTTAAGCTTTTGAATTCCTTAATTGCTTTGCAAGAAGGTGTTGTAACTCCTGAATTTGGCGCACCTTGTAACAAGTCTGTTGTAGGATGCCACAATCACCCGAGTGCGGGAAACATTATGGACGGAATTAAATTTTCGTGCAATCCCTACTTTTATGCTGTGATGCGTCGAATTATTCAGCAAAACAAAGCAAAAGGAGTTTTTGCCGATGCTGAAATTGGCCTTCGGAAATGGGAAGATTACATGAAAAGTTTCGGTTTAGGAAATAAATTGGAGACAGATATTACAGGTTTGCGACCTGGTTTGATTCCCAATGTTGCTTTTTATGATAAATGGTACGGACATCATCGCTGGGCATTTTCTACGATTCGTTCCATTTCTATCGGACAAGGAGAAGTGATGATTACACCGTTGCAAATGGCAAATGTAGCCGCAATGATTGCTAATCGTGGTTGGTATATAACGCCGCATTTTGTGAAATCAATCGGTAGAAAAGGCACCTTACCACAGTACAAACGAAAACACTACGCTAAAATTGACAGACAGCATTTCGATGTCGTTGTAGAAGGCATGCGTCGCGTTGTGTATGAACCAGGTGGAACAGGAAAACGCGCTCTATTGAAAGACATCGTCATTTGTGGCAAGACAGGAACTGTTCAAAATCCACATGGAGAAGACCATTCAACATTTATCGCTTTTGCTCCCATGGATAAACCTAAAATAGCGATTGTTGTTTTCATCGAAAACGCTAGAGGTGGCGGTGGAACTTGGGCAGCGCCAACAGCTAGCTTAATGATTGAAAAATACATCAAACGAAAAGTCACGGAAAAAGAACGTGAGAAATACATCATGGAGGCTAAATTTGCTTATCGCGACGAATGAGAAAAAACGAATCGATAATAGGGAATTTAGATTGGCCACTTTTCGTGACATTTATGCTATTGATGGGCATGGGTGTTGCCACAGTTTACTCGGTTGCCTACACCGACGAACATCCGTATATATTTGACTTTTCTCAAAAATACGGCAAGCAATTAATGTGGGTTGGAATTTCCCTTTTCCTAGGGTTATTAGTCTTTTTGATAGATTCTGACATATACCGCAGATTCGCTTTCCCGATTTATCTCTCCACTCTTGGGCTTTTAGTGCTTGTACTTTTTATGCCCGCTGTGAATGGCGCGCATGCATGGATTGGTATTGGAACCATGGGAATTCAGCCTGCCGAATTTTCAAAAATTGCTACTTCCCTATTGTTGGCTAAATACATTTCAGGTTTGACGGTTAAGCAACAAACGACATCTAATGTGGTTAACGCCAGCTTAATTTTGTTGGTGCCCATGGCATTGATTTTACTGCAGCCAGATGCTGGAACATTCGTTGTTTTTACATCATTCTTATTCGTAATGTACCGTGAAGGTTTGACATTTGACCCTATCATTCTTGGGTTAATCAATTCCTTTCCAGGCGTAAAATTCAAACAAACGTGGGTAGGAAGTCACTTTATACCGATTCTCTTTGTGGCAATTTTTATTAGTGTAATTACGCTCATATTGTCTCCCGTTCAACTGAATTTATTCTTTTTGAGTGAACCTATTTCCGGTTCTTATGGCGTTTTGATTTTCTTATTTGTTTTTGGAATAATTGCCTTGTTATTTGTAAGACAATTTGGTACAAAAAGAGACCGTTCCCGAGCAACTGTTGTTGTGATTTTAGGACTTGTTTTAGGAGGAGGATTATCGCTTGGAGTTAACAAAGGATTTAGCAGTTTGGCGGAACACCAAAAAGATCGAATCGAGTTATTTCTTGGATTGAAAGAAGACCCAGATGGTGAAGATTATAACCGCAATCGCGCCATGGCAGCTGTTGGTTCAGGTGGGATTTTTGGA
>CAZHPL010000143.1:0-7915 GCA_964534495.1 uncultured Lishizhenia sp. | reverse complement strand
GTTTATTGACGACATAAAAAAAGAAAGCAATAACGAATAGAAATGATAAACTATTTGACTAACAGAAGGGCAGCAGCTAACAGCACCTACAAGAAATTGGCGGTTCAGTGGTTAAATCATCCAGATAGCTTTCAGGATTGTACTTCGATTAAATTTTACCTTTAATGCTGCATCATGGTTTGCTTGGTTGATAGTGAAGTATTGCAATTCCGAAAGATATGATGAAACCAACTTAAAATAACTTCAAAACATTTTTTCCAACAAATAACGAATAGGAACAAACACCAACAAATCAAAAATGCGAGAATCATATCACGTCGGAACAACCTTAACGAAAGAACAATGGCTTAATGCTTTGACGGATACGAACATAACGAACCCAACTAATATTGAAATTTTGCAAATAATGTACGCGTTTGAGGGACATAAAGCACCTGCAAGTCAAATTGGTCTGATTTTAGGTTATAAAGGTAAAAATACAGCAAGTCCCTTAAATGGAATAATGGGAAATTGGGGAAAAAGACTTGTAAAGAAATACCCTTATAAATTTTCTAAACGTGAAGATGGATCAGAAAGAAAATGGGACTTATTCTTTGACGGTTGGAGCGACTATAAAAATTTCATCTGGAAATTGAAATCCGAACTAAAAGAAGCGCTTCAAGAACTTAATTTGACTGGTGATCAACACTATTCAGAAGAAATACCTGCTGTATTTCAAGATGTTTTAATTGAGGGAGCCAAAAAGACAATTACTGTAAATGCTTACGAAAGAAACAATAGAGCTAGGCAATTATGTATAAAACATTATGGTCTAAAGTGCCAAGTTTGCGATTTTAACTTTGAAAGCA
Source organism: uncultured Lishizhenia sp. (assembly GCA_964534495.1). Lineage (GTDB taxonomy): Bacteria > Bacteroidota > Bacteroidia > Flavobacteriales_D > Crocinitomicaceae > UBA952. The sequence continues at coordinate 7,067 of CAZHPL010000143.1, read as the reverse complement.
TTTATGGAGAGATAGGAAAAGATTTTATTCATGTTCACCATATAACAAAAGTGGCAGACATCAAAGAAAAATACGAAGTTGACCCAATTAAACATTTAAGACCTGTTTGCCCAAATTGTCATGCAATGTTGCATAGACAAGAACCACCCTTTACAATCGAAGAACTTAAGAGCAAATTAAAAAAATGAGGGTAGATTTAGCATTAATGAACATGAGATCATCTGTCGATATCGTTTTTTAAGCCCCTACTCCTTTCACAAAAAATTCCCCTACCTTTATCCCATCAAACCCTCATAAACCATGTCGCGAGATGTAACCGCATTAGGGCAAAGCACCCTCAATTTCAAGGACAGAAAAGCATTTATGTCCGAAATTGCCAACCGTTTTCAAGCCAATGTGTATTACACGTTTTTAGATAGTGATAATCTCGTTAAAAATGAACTTCCCAAGTTTAAATCACTTGGAATAGAAAATCCTTTTGAGGACGGCATTTCAGCTGAATTTTACCTCCTTGATCAATATCAATTTTCTGAATCAGCACCTCCGTTTGTTCTTCTTAACGAGGATTATATCTACCAATGGTTATATGATAAATACGGTGAAGAAGCTGGTAATCAAGAAGAGTTCAAAAAAAGATGGTATGATGATCCAAATGAAAACAATGCCATCATCCTTTCTTTTTGCAATGAATCACAAGTTATCGAATTTTGCTTTAAGAATACATCCGGGCTAATTTCTAAAGAAGCTGTCGACGTAGGTTTTGACGAATATTTTACTTCATGGAATGATTTTCTTCGCTTCGTATCAAAAACAGATTTCGATTTTACCGATGATTTTTACGAAGCTTTTCTAGACTATCGCAATACCAATAAAGAATCGGTTCAAAAATTCGGAGGAAATAGTATCTACTATCACGACTGTCAAGGTGACAACACCGGCGAAAGTGTTCAAGGAAATGAATGGAGTATGTCCTGGTCAGAAATTGAAAACTCATTTAATCAACCAGAAGTAAAAAAGTTTCAAATTAATCTTTGCGAGGCTATCACCAATCCTGAATACCTTGCGCAAATTCAACCCTTGGTATATAAGCATTTTCGTGATTACTCTGTCATTTACGATGATTTCAGAGATCTCCAACTAAGCGATTTACTGCGGGTAAAATCGATGAAAGTGGAGGATTTTTTATAGTGGATTGGGATGGGAAGTAAGTTTGATATCTTTCCCGCCAATTCAAGAAACACCTTGAAATCCAGGCTTTATTCCTTCAATAGTACTAATCTTTACCTTCCACACCACCCAAATTCCAACAAATCAAAAATGCGAGAATCCTATCACGTTGGAACTACCTTAACGAAAGAACAATGGCTTGATGCTTTGACGGAATCGACTAGAGCGAACCCAACCAACATTGAAATTTTGCAAATAATGTACGCGTTTGAGGGACATAAAGGAACTTACTCCCCTATTTTTGTAATTAAAAAGCTATTTTATACTTCTCAGAAGAACGAGCTTTTTGCATATTCATTAGCTAAAATGAGGTCAAACCAAAACGAATTCGCTTAAAAGGCTTAGTTTTACTAGAAATTGGTTCGTTTGAAGCCTTGAAAAAGGTTGAACTGCGTTGCTGCTGCGCGGTTTAGACGGACTGTCGTTAGGTGCAAGTGTGAAGGACGACCAAACAGAAATCAATAAAATCATACATAAATATATAATCGATATGAAACCTAATTTTGCAGTATTTGTTTTGTTGTTACTTTGTTTTAATGTACGAATTTCTTTTGGACAAACATCACCAATAAAATGGATTAACAATCGCTCAACTCTAAATGTCGACACGACATATAAAGACAACATAGTCTACAGTTATAATAAAAAGAGATATAAATATATAAACACAGGCGCTCACGTTACCTTTATAGACACGACAGCACTTAATATACGCTCTATTGCAAAACCAAATGACACTTTGGAAGTCTTATTAGACCAATTTTCAATTGATTTTCAACCTGCATTAATGAAAAAGCGTGATACGATTGCAAATATCACATTGCCTTTTTATTATGAAGGAAAAATTTATAGAGAAAAACTAAGTTATGAATTAACGTTTGGAAAAAGTAAACTAATTGAATACGATAATTTTAAGATGGATGTAACAAATGAAGTTGCAAAAATTGTTGCCATTTATACAGTTAATGAAGATCCTTCGGTTATTTTTACTCATTACATCACAATTAAAAATATTAGTACTAAGCCTATTTTCATTAGTGATGATTTTGTCGCCTTTAATGACGCTCCTCAATTCCGAAATTATTACAACCAATATGTGAAAATTTTACCAGGAAAAACGTATAAAATTCCATTCCAATTGAAAATGGATAGAAAATATAGATTTAATTGCTATGGTGACATCGAAGTGTTTTCGGAAGATATCAGTGAAGTGTTTCATTGTGAAATAAGTAGTAAGTTTGAATTGAAACGAAAATAAGAGTTAAACATCAGCTCCTAGGACATTACCACCGTGGCTTTTCATACTACATTGTAGAGGTTGAAAAGAAATATTTGTAGCTTTGAATCACGTTTTGCGAGGCAGTGGTAGCGCCAAGGCACAAGACGTTAAGTGTCATTTTAAAGACCGACACTACGAATGGTCTAGGTACAGGGCGTAAATAGCTTTTACTTCATCAAAGCTGTTGCTTTTCTCATGAGGATTTAATCTGTTTTGTTGCTTTTTCAACTGTAAGTTATGCTTTTAGCTTTCTCCTAAAAATAGAACATTTCCCGAAATCTTTCCCGCCAATTCAAGAAACACCTTGCCCAACTTTAATGCTGAAATGGCAATTTTGTGGAAGTACGTTTATTTCGCACTTTTCCCTTTAATTTTAGAAAGTACTTCCGGTTTTTTTCTCCTGGCAACTTCGAACACGGTATCATCCATCATTTTTATAATAAACGGTTCGCCTTTACTGTATTCTTTAATGTGCTGCGTATTTATAATATGGCTTTTACTAATCCTTATAAAATTTGAAAACTCACCAAAATAATCTTCAAAATCTTTTAAGTATTTAGCCAAAACAAAATGTTCTCCTGTATCAGTATATAAATGGCAATAACGACGCTCGGCTTGCAAAAAAACAATCGCATTTTCACTAATCAACTTTACGTTGTCGTTTACATGAACCGCTATTTTTTTACTTTCATTCTCGGATTCCAAACTATGTACTAAATTGATAATCTGAGCGCTGCTGTTTAACTTGTTTTCTATAATTCGTACAGCTTTTTTAATTGCATATTCCAAATCAGCAATTTCAACAGGTTTTAGCAAATAATCCAGCGCATTAAATTTGATAGCATTGATCGCAAAATTATCAAAACTCGTTACAAAAATCACCTCAAAAGGCACTTGTTTAAACTTATGAAGCAACTTAAATCCATTCACTCTTGGCAATTGAATGTCTAAAAAAACTAATTGTGGATGGTGGATTAAAATCAATTCATAAGCTTCTGCAACGTTAGAGGCTTCTGCAACAACAACAATTTTCTTGAAATTTGTTTCGATTAATTTCCGAAGAACATCACGACTGTTTTTTTCGTCGTCAATAATGATGGATTGTATTGAAGTCATATTCATTAACTATTTATTCTTTCTGGAATAGAAATTTCCACTCGTGTACCATTGGCAATGTTGTTTTCATCATGCAGGTCAAAAATTTGGATTTTAATTTCGCTTTTTTGGGTTAATTCTTGAAGAAGGGATAAACGTTGCTCCGTGATGTGCAATGCTAATGGAACATGATCATTTTTTTTATTCAATAACGATTGTTTTCTACCTATACCGTTGTCTTCAATTGTGATTTTTAAAACTTTATTTTCAAGATTAAAACTTAGCATCAACTGTCCTTCTCTTTCCTTTTCATTATTTATTATTCCGTGCCAAATAGCGTTTTCTATAAAGGGTTGAACCAACATTGGAGGAAGCGTAAATTCCTGTTCGTTAATTTCATCATCAACATTGAGTGTAAAGTTGAATGCGTTTTCAAATCTTAATTGTTCAATTTCCACATACGTTTTCAGTAAGTCAATTTCCTCATATAAAAAAATTTGATCCTTGGTTGAGTTTGTTAAAACCATACGAATTAACTTACTGAATTTTGCTAAATAAGAGTACGCTTCCATTCCTTTGTTTTGTAAAACATAGTTTTGAATACTATTAATGGAATTGAAGATGAAATGTGGATTCATTTGTGATAAAAGCATCTTTTGTTTTATAAGATTGGACTTTTGTCTTTCTATAATCAGCTTTTGTTGTTTATGCCTGTACATTAAATAACTAATAATGCTAATTGAAGCAATGCAAATCAGCAAAAGGGAAATTCCAATATTTTTTTTGAGATTGTTTTTTTCAGTTGTAAATACAAGTGCTGCAATTTCTTTCTCATGTTTCGCTTTATTTAGAAGCGTCTTTTTATCAAACTCATGTTTTATTTGTTGTTCTAAAACATGTTTTTTATCTTTTTTATTTTTGATTGTCCCATCAATTTTTACAAATTTTGTTTGCATATCAAAAGCTAACTTATACGATTTTTTAGCCTCATAAATTTGAGTTAACAACTTCGTTAGGTTCCATTGAAGATCCAAATCGTTTGTTTCATCCGCTATTGATAAGCCTAAAAGTCCATAATTCAAAGCTTGTTCGTATTTTTTTTGTTTAAAATAAGCACGACACAACATAAGGTGACGATTTCCAAGTAGATACGTGTTTTTATTTATTTTGGCGATGTCAATGCTCTTTTTCATATAAAAAATAACACTATCTGTTTCCTTTTTTTGAAAGGCTATGTAGCCCTTACAGGAGTATAATAATTGCAATTGCTTTTCTTGATCTTTGATTTTTAAATCAGTTGAAAATTGAATGCTTTTTTTCAAAAAAAACATTGCTTCTTTGAATTGATGTAAATCAGTTTTGATTTGAGCTAATTTATAAAGTGATTCAAGTAAACCAATGTTGTAGTTGGCTTTTTTAAACGCAATGTAAGCTTTATACATGAATTGGGTAGCTTTATTATATTCTTTTTGAGCATGATAAACTCTTCCAATATGCATGTATGTATCGCCAATTCCTTCAAAATTTTTGTTTTTCTCATGAATGGCTAGCGCCTTATACAGTAAATCAATTGCTTTTGAAAACTGTGCTTTCGTCGTGAAAATAATTGCCATGTTTATGTAACAATAGGCATCCATTTCCTCATTTTTTATCAATAGAGTACTATTCAAACACTTTTTGTAATAGATAATCGCACTATCTAGTTCATTTCTATTGGACAGAAACACACCTTTATTGTAATAGCTTTCTGTTCGATAAGCCGCATATTTCTTGTATTTTTTTGAATGAGTATTTAGATGGTGAAGGTAGTTTTCAGATAGTGTTAGCAATTGATCGTTGTATAATTCACATTCGTTTAATGGCAAATAATTTAATATTTCATAGAGAGCATTTAGCCTTTTAGTGGACTCAGAATTACTAGAAATAATCGTTTTCAAGGAATCAATCGGTGAACGTTCTGCTTTAATTGAATCACTCAATTGTACAAAAAGAACGATTATAAAAAGGCGCTTAATCATAGATTACGAAAGTAATTATTGTAATATTTTTTAACTGCATTTCTCGTCAAAACTGCGATTCTGAGCGAAAAACGTTCCCAAAGGAAAGGGATTGCTTTTTAATATCTTGACTTTTGCCGCCTAGTATATTTTATTGCAAAAAAACAAAAATGAATTTATGAGACGTTTAATTCTTAGTCTATTTGTCCTATTCTTTGTAAGCCATTCTATAGCACAAACGCAGTTTTGGAGTGATGATTTTGAAGCAAGTGGCTCACCTTCAAGTGGGAGCAGGACACCTTCTACCACCGTTTTATGTGGAGGCCCTCCTCGAACAGCCTATTTTGCAAATGTTGGTACAGCTGACATTTCTACGGGTACTGTATTTACAGGGTTTAGCGGTTCTAAATTTTGGGCAATGGAAGACATCGATAAAGGACCAAGCTGTGTGAATAACTCTATTTCTGCTCACCAAAATATCACGTGGTCTTCCATTAATATTTCTGGAAAAACAGGCCTTTCTTTCAAAGGATTGTTTGCTGTTGGAAACGAAATTCAGTTTGATGGTTTCGGTATGGCGAACGGTGGATCGGTTTATGACTACTTGATTGTAGAATATAGAATTGACGGCGGTGCATGGACAAATGTTGTCCGTTTTTTTCCTTCAATAAATATGGCTGGAAACGGAACATTAGCTTTAGAAACAACTGGTGACTCCATTGCACAATCTGAAGGAGCTGGACTAACAACAATTGCTACTGAATTTTCTGCTTCAATTACAGGAACTGGATCTCTATTAGACCTTCGTGTAAAAGCCCATAGCAATACCTTAAGCGAAGAAATTTTAATAGATAATTTCCGTTTGTTTGAAACAGCAGCTTGTTCGAATCCTGTTATCTCAACTCAACCTTCAAATAGTTCAATTTGTACTGGAGGAAATACAACTTTCAGTATTTCTGCTTCAAATGCAACTGCTTACCAATGGCAAGTCAATAATGGATCTGGATTTAGTAACATAACCAATGGAGGTTTTTATTCTAATTCCTCCACCAATTCATTAACAATAACGGGGGCATCATCTGCTTTGAATGGATTAATCTTCCGTTGTGTAGCAACATCAGGAGGTGGCTCATGTAGTACTACATCTTCACCGGCAACATTATCTTTATCTAATCCTTCTTTGACAGTGCTGTCTCAAACAGATATTTCTTGTTATGGTGGTTCTAACGGTACTGCTGTTGTAAATTCAGCAACAGGTGGTGTTTCACCGTATTCTTACAATTGGACACCAGGTAATCCAACTGGAGATGGCACAACTTCGGTATCTGGATTATCAGTTGGAACTTGGACTTGTACTGTGACAGATAATATTGGTTGTACCGCAACAACAAGTTTTACATTAACACAGCCAGCATCTGCTGTATCAGGATCAACGAGTATTTTTAGTTCATGGGGGAGATCGGTAGCAT
>CAZHPL010000142.1:7505-7989 GCA_964534495.1 uncultured Lishizhenia sp. | reverse complement strand
CTCCTTATTTCTTTGATTGGGGAATTAATTTAGGCTCAGTATTGAGTAATTTGTCAGCAGGAAACTACACTGTGAATGTTACAGATGTTAATGGCTGTCATGCTACTGAAACTTTTACACTAAACAATCCATTACCTATTTTAGCTTCAAGAATTGTTACAAATCCTACTTGTTATGGTACTTGTGATGGTCAAATTTTATTGACACTAAGCCCAGGAATTATTCCAAGCTCAATTAATTGGTCAAATGGCAACACAACTTTAAATCCAACTAATTTATGTTCAGGAATTTACACAGTGTCAATTAAAACAGAAGATGGATGTTTATTGGACACAACCTTCAAGCTTTTAGAGCCAGATAAAATTCTTATTAAGTTATTAGATCAAAGTAATAATACTTGTTTTGGTGCTTCTAGTGGGAAATTATATGTTCTTGCTGCTAATGTTAGTGGAAATGTTAATTACACTTGGTCAAATGGAATGAC
>CAZHPL010000142.1:6344-7495 GCA_964534495.1 uncultured Lishizhenia sp. | reverse complement strand
GACGGGAGCTATAATTTCAAATTTACCAAATGGAACGTATACTGTAACTGTGACAACAGCAAGTGGTTGTACAGCATCTGCAAGTTACACCATTACTTCACCACCACAATTAGTAATGACAGTAAGTGGTTCGACCGTAATTTGTAACGGAAATTCAACTTCGATTACAATTGGAGCAACAGGAGGTGTAGCACCTTATGTAGGAACAGGAACTTTCAACTTTAGTGCCGGAACTTCTATGGTTACAGTGAAAGATGCCTATGGTTGTATTGTAACAAATCCACTAACAATTACTCCTGCTACACCGATAAAAATCAAAGTTTCTTCGTTAGATGCTTGTCAAGAATTAGCCAATGGAAGTGTTGTTTTGGATATTATTACTGGGACACAGCCATTTACTTATCAATGGTCAAATGGAGCTACTTCGCAGAATTTGGTTAATGTTATGGCAGGAAGTTATACGGTTACGATTACAGATGCCAATGGTTGTTCAGCAATCTATAATAGTGTTGTTTCAAGTTCATCTGGGATTTCGTTGAGTGGAACAGTTACAAATACAGTTTGTCAACCGCAAAACAGTGGAGCTGTCAACTTAGTTGTTGATGGAATAGCTAATAATCCAGCAATGACATATCAGTGGAGTAATAGCACATCAGCATCTAGTTTAACTAATGTTGGACCTGGTTTCTATTCAGTAATTGTTACAAATAGTCGAGGATGTAAAGCTTCAGCAGGATACACCGTTTTAGATGGTTGTGGTTGTCCTCCTAATTTCTCTGTCGACATTTGTGGACCAACAGATGTTTGTGAAGGCGAGAAATTTACTTTAACAACCAATGTGTTCCCACGACCTCAAGGATATGCTTATACGTATTCTTGGACAACGCCATTAGGTACATTTACTTCTGCAAACATTAATAATATTGGAGCCTCAATTAATGCTACAGGTTGGTACACAGTTACTGTTTCTTATCCTCCAAATTGTACGGCAACTGCTCAAATTTATGTTACTGTTCATGCGCGACCAAATGTAAGTGTCATCAACGCTGTAACAGGTACAAACTTTAATTATCGACACATGAGAGGTTGTGATATTCAATTGACTACAAACGGTGCTTCAACTTATTTATGGGATTTGGTAGGTGGTTCTG
>CAZHPL010000142.1:1011-6334 GCA_964534495.1 uncultured Lishizhenia sp. | reverse complement strand
TCTTTTGAACTCAAAAATAAATTTAAATTCGAATACAAACAATCAATTGACTTATCCAACTATTTCAACCGATAACACAGGAACAATTGCTGATGTTCAAACCTTAACTTTCCGTGTAGATGGAATTGATTCAATGGGGTGCTCGCGAATTGTAACACACAAAGTGACTATAGCAAATCCAGTAGTTGTAGTTAGTATTTCAAATCCAAATATCTTTAACCCGAATGCTAATCGCGTTCTTTCGATGAATCAAACTCAGGTATTTACGAATGCAACGTATTTATGGTCAACTGTTGGTTGGACTTCTACAAATAGAACAACATCACGCACTGCACCAATCGCAACTTTAGCAGGAAACTATATGTTGAAAGTAACTCAAAATGGATGTGATCGCTATTATTCCTTTTCACTATCATCTACTGGAAAAATTCAAAATTTGAAAGAAGAGTTTAAGTCAAATCTTGATTCAGGAAATACACCATCGGCAAAATCTAGTTCGATTCAAGATGAGTTTAAAATAAAAGCGTATCCAGTTCCTGCAATTGACAATATGTATATTGAAATCATCAATCCAAACAGAGATTACGTAACATTATCGGTGATTGATTTGACTGGAAAAGTGCTGTACGATATTAACGTTGGTGCGGAAGAAAAATCAACTTTACCTGTTGATATTTCAAGTTTTTCAAGAGGTCAATATTTCATTCAAAGTTTCCGAAATGGTGAACAACGAACAAAAGTCTTGCCTTTTATTAAGCAATAATCAACTAAGAAAAAGTAAAGAAATGCAAGTAAGAAATTCCGTTTTCATTTTCTTTTTGGTGGTAGCTTTTCAGTTAAATGCTCAACTCTCCTTAACCTTTCAGGACGGCAAGCAATTTCATTTTGATGGAAAACAAGTTGCAACGTGGACGACCTATAATCCTAATAAGCCAATGCAAAAGGAATATAGCCTTCAATTGTTTGTTTTGATGAAAGAAAACGCCATGGAGTTTTGTGTGTACAAGGAAAAATGCAACAATAAAGAACCCAACAAATGGGAAGATGTGTGGATGTACTCCGTTCGTAAAGATCAACCTTCCTACGAGCCAACTGTTTCACAATTCACTTCTGACTCCACAGGAATTAGTTACTACAACTTGGCATTTTTTACGGATGAAGAAACTGCTTTTGAGTACGATATTTACCTGAGTTCATCTAGTATACCTTTGCATCAAAAATTTACAGCCATCAGTTTTCAGTCCGACACAGAAGCACCTTTGCTTGAAATTGCTGCTTTTTTTAAATGGGAAGAAACACCAAAAGAGTAATCCCTAAAGGTCGTTTCGGCCTACTAACCTGAGTTCGATTATTAAAATTGGATTCAGACCGCTCAGAAACAATGAGTTACGAACGACGCTTTTGAAAATTTATCGGGATAAATCGAAAAAGAATCGTGAAGTAAATCGTTGTTTATCAGCAGAATACTTTTTTACTTTACATAAAAACCAGATATTCAGCGTTGTTTAATCTCGATTTAGCCCGCTAAACCTTCGATTAAACGCCTTGACTAACAGATTTTTATGTTAATCTGAATTTCAATTTTACAATCGAACTCAGGTTACTACTTACCAATTAAAAAACCGCTTGAAGAACATACTCAAGCGGTTTTTCATTATCAACACAAAATCTTTTATTCTCTCAGTACTTGTACCCATTTACCGGGAAGTTGAGCAGAAATTTGCTCGTTGTACATCGTACTGACAAACATGGACGGTAAATAGAATTTCCCACAATAAGTCGCTATGCAGTGGACACGAATACTTTTTTCTTGTTTTGGACCTAAGTCGAAATAACTATTCACCCGATCATCGCGGAAGTCTTGATAGCGAATGTCGCCCGTATTCGATTGCTCGTCCAAGCGCGTATTGCTAAGTTCCCATCCAACTGGAAAAACGGAACTTAAAGCTATTTCACGATATGTGGTTTTTCCATCTAGGTTTTTCACATTGATTTCAACCGTAAATTCAGTGCCTAATTTGATTTTTTCTGGTTGTAGGGCATTTCCGTCTGCATTGAAAAAAGAAACTTCCATGTTCATTCCTGCGTGTTTGGACTTTTTGTTACTTTCCATCGGAATGCCTTCTGTCGTAAAACTTATATACACTTTTTGCTTGCTGTTGTTCTTCAAACTCACGAACTTATTCTTGCTCAAAACGCTTCCTTTCCAATCTATTTTCATCATTTTTTTGCTCAGGATAAATTCAGTTTCGGTTTCATTTTCCAGTTTACAAGAAAGATTGACTTTGCCCGTTTGATTTTTCGTTCCAGTAGCTGTACTCACAGCCAGCAAAGCATACGCTGTTTCTTGCGTACTCATCCAATTTTCACTTCTCAATTCAGAAGCTATTTCCGACAAGAGTTCGTCTTTTTTCGCCGTTTCTCCCATTAAAGACATGCTTTCCAATACCATGCATTTATCTCGGAAATCTGTTCCAAATGTTCCCGATAATTCTCGGTATGAACCGCTAGTAAACGAACGATGATAGACCATTTTTTTAGCGACATTTGTTTGCCCAGCCAATGAGTAAGCTGTAGCCAAACGCCAAGCGGCCATGTTGTTTAAACCTTCCGATTCACGCATACGGTTCATGGCGCCTAACTCCGCTTTTCCAGCTAAAGCCAAGGTATATAAGCGATAGGCTTGATTCAATTGGTTACTTTCCGCACGTCCGTTAAATGCGCCACTTACCCAATTTTGTGCTTTTTGTTGCTGGTATTTCACCCAACGGTCTTTCATTCCTTCGGGTAATTTATAACCTGCCGCATCTGCTTCCATAAGGAAATGACCTGCGTACGAACTTGCCCATTCATTTTCGTAGTTTTCACCTGGCCAATACGAGAAACCTCCCGAAGCCGTTTGGAATTTTCTCAATCGATCGATGGCTGCTTTCACATTTGTAGTGATTTCCTTTTCTTGTTTTTCATTCAAATCCATCAAGGAACTCAAATACAATTGTGGAAATGCTCCAGAAGTTGTTTGTTCCACGCAACCATGCGGGTAGGAGATGAGGTAGCCCAAACGTTTTTCCAATGCAATTCCAGGAATGGTACTCATTTCAAGCGTGATTTTATTGGTGCCTTGCATGCCGATTAATTCAATGGGTAAGCGCAAAGATTTTCCAGCTTCGAGTGTATGCGTTTGTGTTTCAATGATTTTTGGATTCGAAGGTCGCACGTCAATTTCAATGCTTTCGTCTGCTTTTTCTTTTCCACTGCTGGCTTTCACCGTTATTTTACCCAGTCCCACTCGTTTTTTGATTTTTACGTGGAAATACACCAATTGGTCACCGTTTTCTGTAAATGTTACGCTTTGTTTATTAGTACCCACCACCTCGAAAAGATCATTGGCCTCTAATTCTACATTGACTTTGCGCACATGATTTTCCATAGCAAAAACAGTCACAGGAATATCCACTTCTTCACCAGGGCCTAAAACACGTGGCATCGTTGTCAATAACATCAAGGGTTTGCGAACAAAAACAGTTTTTTCATCATTTCCATACGCACCATCGTTATCATGTGCAACCACCATTACGCGTACCGAACCCACGTAATTCGGGATATCAATTTTATGTGTTTTTTCTTTCCCAGCTTCCAAGGTAAATGGCCCTAAAACACGAACCATGGGTTTGAAACGATTAGCTTTTGAACCAGAACCGAAATCTTCTTCACCGTCACCACCGATTCCTAACAGATTGTTCAATTTTCCTGAATAGGCACCGATTACTTCGTCGTACATATCCCACGTTTTAACACCCAAAGCTTCTTTCGGATAAAAGGTTGGCCACGGATCAGGCGTTTTGAAACGTGTCAAATCCAATAAACCATCATCGACAATTGCCAAGGTGTAGGTCATTTTTCTTCCATTTTTCTCTTTCACATGAATGCTAGCCGTTGATTCCGGTTGGAAAACATCTGCACAGGCAATCACCGGCTGAACGTGCGTCAAAGGATCGTCCACTCGAATCGGCACAATGCCATACATGCGAATCGGTAAATCGTTTTTCGTTTGTGAATGCGGTTGAATCATCGTTACATGTACATAACATGAAGGAGCCATTTCCGCCGTTGCAGTAAATTCGCAAGTTGTTTCACCTGCTACGGTTGCTACCCAGAATTTCTCCAACACTTTTCTGCTGTTTTCAATACTCACAAGTGCGCGTCCATTTTGGGGAGAAGGGAAACGTACTTTAATTTTTTCACCTTTTAGATAGACTTGTTTGTCCGTAGAGAAATTCATCATTTTTGCGTCTTCATTTTCAGAACGACTTCCTCTTTCCCAATACGGCCAATCCATGTAAATCACTTCGCCCGTTTGATGTTGCCCTTTTAAATCCGTTGCGGTGATCAAATATCGACCATAATCTGGATAATTGATGCGGAAGTTGAAGCCTGTTTTTCCTTTTTCTGTTGAAACCAACGTGTCTTTTATCAAGGCACTTCCGCTGCGAGAAACATACGAAAACAAATCTTCTTCGCCGTGTTCATACCACCAACGCCATTTCAATTTATAAATGCGAATTTGAATTTTTTCGCAAGTCACGGCTTTTCCATTTGTATTGACTGAAACAACTTCGAAATGATGATTTTTTCCCGTTTCTAATGTTGCATCGTATTCTTTTGTCGTTGGCGCTTTGATTCCAATGTAAGTTCTGAAAGGTGAATATTCTTGTTGAAAGCGATCAATACTGAAATCACCACTTTCTTCAAAAACTTTAACCACGTAATTCGCCATCAATTTCCCTGGTGCATCTTCACCTAAATGCAAATCCATTCGAGGATGTGCTTCTCCTTTATCGTTGAGACTTCCGTCAAACATGGTTTCCGTTTCAGCGCGAAAATGACGTAGGGGAGAGTCGAAAATGAAATTTTTGTAGCTTTCAAATTTGGTCTTAGTGTCATTTAAAGAAACAGTAATGTTAGCTTTCAGTTTGTGGGCTGTTGCTCCGTGTAACCAACGTGCAAACAAATACGCTGATGAATCCGAAGAACCATTCGTTGCCGTTTCAAAGAGAATTTTCAAGCGGTTTGGTTTAATGGTTTCAATTTTCAACGTCTTGTAAAATTTCTTATTCCCAACGGTCGTAATGGCGGTGTAATTTCCCGTTACAGCTTCGCGATCGGTTGCCGTACGGAAGTCATAAATTCCATTCACGTGTTGTGTTTTTGTCACGCTGTACACCATTTGACCAAAAGGGTCTTGCAATTCAAATTGAACCGGATGATTTGCCGGCAATTTATGCAAAGGGTCGCCCAACATGAAATGAATGTAGAGTGAATC
>CAZHPL010000142.1:0-1001 GCA_964534495.1 uncultured Lishizhenia sp. | reverse complement strand
ACATAAAGCAGAGGTACAAAGAATCGCCAGGTCGCCAAACGCCACGTTCTCCGTAAATGTACCCGCGAATGCCTTCAGGGTTCGTTTCTCCGTCCACATCAAAACGACTCAGTGAATTGGCATAACCATCACCAAGTTTTAAATAGCCTCGTTGTTCGCCCATCTTCGCAACAAGTAAAAACGGTTTTTCCGACAATTGAATCTCTGCCATTCCGTTTTCATTGGTAGTGGTGGTTCCAATCAACGAACGTGCATAGGTGTAAAATTCGATTTTTGCATTCTTAACCGGGTCTGTGTTGAGCATATTGCTAACAAAAACATGTCCTTTTTTATTTTCATCCAGTTTAAATACAACACCTAAATCTGAAGCAAGAATATTACGACTTATTGCTTTTCCGTAATAATAACTTGCCGAACAAGGACTTTCATTTCCATTGAAATAATATTCCCAGGTATCAAAGCCATCGTTGAAACCCCATGTATTCCAATCATCTTCATTCCACGTGTCTTTATTTTCTTCTTCTTTTTGAGTATGTTCTGCAAGGTCAGTTTCACTGCAACCACAATCCGAATCTTGAATGGTAAATTTGATACTAACGCGGTAAATTGCTCCTGGTTCAGGTGTGATGTATTTGCTGATGTCCAATACATTGTGCATCCAAACAGTTGGGTTGTAGCCTTCTTGCTTGTTCAAGAAAATGCGGTTTTTAACCAAAACTTTATTCGCATAATGCGCACTTCAACGGATTTCAATCCTATACTTTGGAAGGGGAAAATAAGTCCTTGCGAGTTCGGTAAAATGTTTCCGTTTCCTTCAATTTTTACATTGGGTTTGGGTGCTTCGAAAGTCACGAATTGATCAAATGAATTGAGCATTTTATGTCCAGCAGCATTTTCAACTCCGCGATGAACAATGAGTTTTCGAGTGCCAATAATACGTTCTTTGAGAAACAATTTCACTGTATTTCCTTCGATGGAAATGGTTGGTGTTTCTACTTGCA
>CAZHPL010000141.1:0-8012 GCA_964534495.1 uncultured Lishizhenia sp. | reverse complement strand
AGAAAGGGGACCATCTTTTACACGAAGAAAATCAAGCATTTTTTGGTAAAGTGTTTTATCGTTTTTATCGATATTAAAATCACCACAAACTATTTGAGGAATACCTTGTTTCATGAAACGTTCCAATAGTTTATTTAATTGTGCTAATTGACGTAGCTGAATTTTTGAATTAGTTCCTGCATCCATGTGCGTACCTAGGAATTGAATTTTTTTTCCTTTGACGTCAGCTTCCACCAATAAACCACCTTT
Source organism: uncultured Lishizhenia sp. (assembly GCA_964534495.1). Classification (GTDB taxonomy): domain Bacteria; phylum Bacteroidota; class Bacteroidia; order Flavobacteriales_D; family Crocinitomicaceae; genus UBA952. Next base: position 7,763 of record CAZHPL010000141.1, on the reverse strand, counting down.
ATCTGCCCAACAGTCTTCTTTGTCGCAATCGTCAAAGCGAATACTTCCTAAGTCTTTGATAGGATATTTGCTAAAAAAAATCACGCCACTGTTTAATTTGAAACGCCATTCATGGTGTTTTTTGTTCGCAGGTCCAACAACATAAGGAAAACTTGCCGAAAGTTCTTTAATCATTTGCCGATTGATTTTGTTATCAAAAGCTTCTTGAAAACAAATAATATCAACTGAATCCGACTTTAGCATTTGCGGAATAACCAAAGAACGTTCTTGTGGTCGATGCTTAATAAAACCATTGAATTGTCGTGGCAACATTTTGATATTCCAGCTTAAAATACGCAATGGCGATTCTGCTGCTTGACTTGAAAAGCTTGCAATCAGCAACAGAAGGAAGGTGATTTTTTTCATAGTGGGGCGGTTGATTTAGCGTGTACCTAAAGTTCTAAAATCTTTTCGGATAATAGAAAAATAAATCGTTAATTTTCATGGAAGGAATTTTTAAGGGATGAATGAAAAAGTAATAATCGCTTCACCTACTTTTATACAAAATTTACGTTACAGTAATAAAGACCACTTATGGAGGCGCCAAGCAAGGATTTATTGAAAAAAGCTTTTGACTTTGATCGTAAGTCTCAATTGGAATTATACCGCCTTTGTTATCCTGTTTTAATCGCTGTTGCGAGGCGTTATCGGAAGAATGATGAAGACCACATGACTTTGGTAAATAACGCATTCATTAAAATTATTCAACATTTAGACAGATTTGACAACGCCTATTTTTATAGTTGGATAAAACGTATCATGACGAATGAGATTATTGATGACTACAGACGGAATAAAAATTACCAGCAATTTTTCTCACAAGATGCTAGTATTGAAAACAATGAGTTTCATTCTCCGGAGATTGAATACGAGTGGACGGATGCTCATTTGAAACAATTATTGCTAACTGTACCTGAATCTTCACGTGTAGTTTTCAACTTATTTGCCTTGGATGGATTTTCTCACAAAGAGATAGGGGAGATGTTAGGAATTTCCGAACAAACATCAAAGTGGCATGTGAAAATGGCTAGAAAAAAATTAAAGAACGCTTTAGAACCTGAATTACAAGATGGAAGAAGATAAACGAATAGATGATTGGCTACAAAGTCAGTTTCAACCTGACTTTAATGAAGCGATTCCTGCAACTTATTTGCGCGACATCAATCAACGCTTAGATGCCATGGAAAAAGGTCGTCAACGCAAATTGGGTGGTTGGATTTGGTTTTCTGTGTTTTTATTTTCAGGATTTATTGCAGTTGCCGCTTGGTTTGGAATTCAAAAGAATGAGATAAAAAATCAACCATTGGCGAAGCAACACACTATTGCTAAAAAGCAAGAGACCAAATCGGAATCAAATCTGGATGAGAAACAAACAAAACATGAATCTTTTTTAACCAATAAAGCTAAAGTAGGAAAACACACTACTTCATTTAATTTACTAGAAAAGCCTTCCCAAAATAAAATAACTGAAACGAAAGAAGCAATAAGTTTAGTTGAATCAGATTTGGTTAAAAGTGTACAATCTCCGAATGAAGAATCAAGTGTTGCTTCTGCTTCACCAGCTATTCAAGAGGAAAACAAAGTGCTTGCACAAGTTGATACACTGACAAATAAAAACGTATTGGATAGTTTGAAAAACCAAACAAAGGATAATAAGAAAGCGAATAAATTCAATTGGGAAGCAGGGTTTTCGTTTGGTGTAAGTGGAATTATTTCTTCATTTCAAGTTCCAGATTTCGGGAACACAACATCGGTTTCAACTTATTCAGCAAGTGAATATCGTAAGGCACGTAAAGAACAAGAACGTTCTACAACAAGTTGGGATTTATCCTTCCGATTAAAAATGAGCTATCAAAAATGGACATTTCAAAGTGGCTTAGATTATTTCCAATGGGGCGAACAAGTGAGATATAGTTTCAATTCAATCAGCGGAATCAATCGTTACTCATACTTAAATGTACCCTTAAATTTTGGCTACAACTTTCGTAAAGGTAAATTTGGAGTCAATCCTTATGCTGGTGCTTCACTTGGCTTTTGTTTTCAACGAAATGGTCAGTATTTAATGGCAGATTTAGAGCATGTTGCACAAGAACAAGCGAAGCAAGTTGTTGGAACGTTAACGATTGGAACAGAATTAGCTTATTACTCAGATGCTGGTGTAAAAGTTTTTATTATACCTATTTGGAGGAAATCAATCGGTACGGTGGTAGATTCAAGTCCAATTTTTAACAAATATCAGTCACTAGGTATGCAAATGGGTATTGCATTTCGCTTTTGATTAGCTAAAATATTGATAGTTAGAGGACTAAAATTCTGTTTGAATAGAATAGTTTAAACTAAAAATTCGCCGTTCAGATAATTAATTTACTTTTTTGGGTACTTATTTTTAACTTTTTTTGATTGAGTTGTAAATAATTGACTACCTTTAGCACGCAAAATTTTTTAAATCGATTTATGAAAAAAGTTATTCTATCCTTCTCTGCTGCTGCTATGTTATTGGCTTCTTGTGGTGGTTCTGAAATCTGTAGTTGTGCAGATACTATGCTTGCAATGTCTAAAGAAATGAAATCAGCTGGTTCAGATCTTACGAAAATGCAAGAAATCCAAAAGAAATACGAAGCTGACTTCAAAAAATGTGAAGAGCTTGGTAAAGGTAAGTCTAAAGACGAGCAAAAGAAAATGGAAGAAGAGTTGAAACAATGTGACTCTTACAAAGAAATGGAAAAAATGATGAAATAATCATTTTTTTGATTGATAAGAAAAGTCGACTTCGGTCGGCTTTTTTTATGCACTAAACTTTTATAGTATAAAAAATCGAATCTTAGATTTCGGCTAACTGAATAGTGTGTTCAAAAACTTCTTTCCACCCTTTCCAGGGTCCGTAATTTCCAATGGTTTCATTATGCCAGATAAAACTAAAGTCTCCACCATAGGTTTTTACTTCTTCGTGCAATCTTGAAATAGTTGCTTTTGCCTCATCCGGTGTTAATTTCATGTATTCATTCAATGTGCCGTCCATATAAGCAATAGGGTGAATGGTTAATGGCGTAACCTCATTTTTCTTTAAATCAAACCATAAAAAGGGTCTTGCCGTACCTGCTCGAAATCCCGCCATATCTGCAAAACCCATTGTGTAATCATCTGAAATGTGTTGACTTACCAACATGCGATAAGTATTTGGTAGTTTTAATATTAAGTAGTGTTGTCTACTATCACTTACTTTTCGATCAACAATGTGTTCTAAACGGTCAATTTCATTGAATAAATCAAATTCAGAATCCACACACTGCATACCAGGATGAATGCCAATGCGTATTTTTTTATCTAAAAGTTTAATGAGTTTTTTCTGAAAAGGCTGATTGTAGTGAATGTTTCGGTCGTATTTATCCAAGTCTGCAAGCAACCAAAAGATGCGAATATCAAAACCTTTTTCATGAAGGGCAAGGATGTCATCATACGTATCATAAGGGTCTTTCATTTGGCCTAATTGCGCTTTTTGACGCTCAATCAATCGCTTGCTTTTTCCCAAAATAAACCTTCCCATGTTGGAAAATAAGTAGCCATTAATGTTCGGTAAATTCCCTTGTGCAAATAGGCAAATGCGTTGTCAATGTCAAAGGTTGGTAGAAAATGCACTTTTTCAGGTTTTACAAAAATAACTTGATTTCCGTTTGCATTCAAATAATCAATTATTGATTCTGCCCAACGATCACAAACCACTCGTTCTAACCAACCAAATCGATTTAGAATACTGTTTTTTGCTTCGAATCGGTCAAATTTATCGGTTGATTTACTAGTGTATTCTTCATAACGTGTTAGCACATAAAAAATACTTGCCAACGGATCGGTTATTCCATTAAAGGCAATACATTCCTCTCCATTAAAGGTTTTATTCTCAATACCAAAAGTGGAAATTTGTTTGTCAAAAAGTAAAGTTGCAGGTTTGATGGTACAAACTGAATCAAAAAAACGATCAGAATAATTCAACTTATTACCCGGCGCATTTTCGAACTCAATAGGATCATCCGTTAGTTGAAAAGTAATATCTCGAAGTGTACAAACGAAATACAAAGCGTAGCTCAATCGAGTTGTAATATTTTCAGTGTAAATCGTTAGCATGTTAATTCATTCAAAATTTGTTCACATATAAATTCTGCTGCTTTCCCATCTCCATAAAAAGCTGGAAATGTAAAGTCTTTCTTTATGGACAAAACAGCAAATGCATGTGTAATGTTTTCTTTTTTGTTTCCTGCAAGTATCGCGTTGCCATTTTCTACAATTTCAACCCATTCGGTTTGATTGCGCAAAATGATACATGGTTTTTGAAAGAAAAATGCTTCTTTTTGTAAGCCACCACTATCTGTAATGATGAGTTCGGCATGTTTTTCTAAGGCGATAATATCTAAAAATCCAGCAGGAGGAATGATAGTAATGGATGCTTCTTTCAACGAATTTTTAGTTTCAGCCGTCAACAACTCATCCATTTTCTTTAAAGTACGTGGATGTAAAGGAAGTACAATCTGAATTCGATTAATAGTTGAAATCTCAATTAAAGCCTCTATAATAGTATTCAATGCTTCACGATTATCCGTGTTTGAATCCCGATGAACAGTACATAAAATAAACGATTGGCTTTCAAGTTTTAATTCGCTGATTAAAGTTGATCGTTTATCTGAAATCGCTGAGAAATACAAACTGTTGTCATACATGATGTCGCCACAATGAAAGACTTTTGGATTATCAATACTTGCTTTTTTTTCAGTTGATGGAATGATGAAGCCTTCTTTTTTGAGATTGAAAATACCACTTTCTGTTGGTGTAAACAATAAAGTAGACATATGGTCGCTACTAATTCTGTTAATTTCTTCGGGCATAGCCTTGTTGAAACTTCGTAATCCTGCTTCAATATGAATGACGGGAATATGCAGTTTCGAAGCCGCTAAAGCACCAGCTATCGTTGAATTCGTATCTCCATAAACAACAACACCATCAGGAAGTTCTTTCATGAAAATATCCTCCAAGCCTTCTAACATTTTTGCTGTTTGTTCTCCATGGCTTCCGCTACCGACATTTAGATTGTAATTTGGCAAAGGAATCTGTAATTCATCGAAAAATACGTTAGACATATTTTCATCGTAATGCTGTCCTGTATGGACAATTACCTCATGGATTTCTTGACCATATCTATTACTAATCGCTCTGCTTAACGCTGCGGCTTTAATGATTTGAGGGCGAGCACCAATAATGGTAATGAGTTTGATGGACATAAGGAGATTACAATTCGCCACTTTCGGCGAAGCTAAAATAACCATTATCCGTGAAGATAAGGTGGTCTAAAAGTTGTAAATCCACGTATTCACCGAATTTTTTTAGATTTTTTGTCAATCTAATGTCTTCTTGACTTGCATAACATTGCCCACTCGGATGATTATGGCTTAAAATATAGGCTGTCGCTTTACAAGCAAATGCTTCACCGAAAATCATTTTACCATCTACTAAGGTACTTGTCATGCCTCCTGATGAAATCATACTCGTTTTAATGATTTCATTTTTTCGATTCAAGTAAATGGCATAAAACACTTCATGTTGCAAATCCATGAGATAAGGTTTCATGTGCTGGTAAACTTGGGAGGCACTCGAAATCACTGTTTTCTTTGAAATTTCAACATCTTTTCTTCTTCGTCCTAATTCTAAAGCTGCCAAAATATTGATAGCTTTTGCTTCTCCAATTCCATTGAATTTGGTCAAATCGCTCAGTTGCGATTTACAAAATTGATTAAGGTCATAATTACAACTTGACAAAATTTCACGAGCTAGCTCGACAGCACTTTTATTACGTGTTCCTGAGCCAATTATTATAGCTAGTAATTCAGCGTCTGAAAGTGCTATTTTTCCTTTTAATAACAGCTTTTCACGCGGTCGATCATCCTCTGCCCAAAACTTTATACTTCCTGTTTCCATGTACATTAATTTAAGCAAAAAGTTGATTTCAAACCAAGAAATCTGGACTTTTTTTTACATTTGTTGCATGTCTAAAAAGAACAAATTTGTGAACGTGGTCTATTCCACGAATCCTAATTTTCAATTCCAAGCAGAGGAGGAGGAAACGCAAGAAACCTTGGTTGCTAATCAACAAAAATTATACGTTTCTATTGATAGAAAGCAACGTGCAGGAAAAGAAGTGACGTTGATCGAAGGTTTTGTTGGCACAGAAGACGATTTGAAAGATTTGGGAAAAATGCTCAAAAGCAAATGTGGTGTTGGGGGAACAGTAAAGGATGGAGAAATATTAATTCAAGGAAATTTTAAGGATAAAATTTTTGACTTATTGATCAAAGAAGGTTACTCGCAGACTAAGAAAAAAGGCGGTTAGTTTTCCAAAGGAAAAATATTTGGATACGGTTCAATGTGAATATGAACATCGGCGATTTGGGGTATTTTTTCTATTAAATGGTCTTTGAGGCGATGTGCTATGTCATGTCCTTTATACACACTTATATGTCCATCTACTTCAATATGTAAATCGACAATATAAACCATTCCCGTTTTTCTAACCCAGCATTTTTCAGTGTCAATTACGCCATCCACTTCCGAAGCAAATTTTCGGATGTCATCAATCAAGTCGTGGTGAAAATGCTCGTCCATAATTTCCCCTAGAGCAGGTCTAAAAATTAAGAAAGCGTTATAACTTATAAAAAAGGACGCCAAAAGTGCAGCCCAATCGTCTGCTTTTTCATAACCTTCTCCAAAATAAAGTGAGATACTAATGCCTGCAAAAGCGATAACGGATGAAATAGCATCGCTTCTATGATGCCACGCATCCGCAACTAAAGAAGAAGAATTGGTCTCTTTACCTTTTCGTTTTACATAACGATATGAAAATTCTTTAATTACAATGATAATCCCCAAAACATAAAGTGTGAAAACTTCTGGTTTTTCCTGGGTTTCATACAAATTTCGAATGGATTCAACAGCTATAATAGTTGCTGAAATCATCAAAAAACCGACAACTGCAAACGTCGTTAAGGCCTCCGCTTTACCATGTCCATAGGGATGATTTTCATCAGCAGGTTTTGTCGAATAATTAAGCCCAAGTAAAACGATAATACTTGCAAAAACATCAGCAGTAGACTCGATAGCGTCTGCAATTAAAGCATCAGAGTGACCCAGAAAACCAGCAATTCCTTTCCCAATGGCTAATAATAGATTTGAAAAAAAACTGTATAATGCGGTTAGTTTGGCTTCGTATTTATTGGATTTCATATACAAAGCTAATAAAGTTTCGTTGTTTGATAAATCAATTGTAAATTCGTAAAATGAAAATCGATCGACTAAGACTGGCGCAATTTGGAAACTTGGAATTACTTGCCAAACAAGTGGTAGAGGGTTTTATTACAGGTTTGCACAAAAGTCCATTTCATGGTTTCTCGGTTGAGTTCGCTGAACATCGCTTGTATAATGAAGGTGAATCAACGCGTCATATTGATTGGAAATTGTATGGTAGAACTGAAAAGATGTTCACCAAAAAATACGAGGAGGAAACGAACCTGCGTTGTCAGATTGTAATTGATTCATCAAGCTCCATGTATTTTCCCAAAGATGGGCTTACTAAATTTGAGTTTTCGGTTTATGCCGCAGCGTCTTTAATTGAACTGCTTAAGAAACAAAGAGATGCTGTTGGTCTAAGTATTTTCAATGAAAAATTGGAATTACACACACAAGCT
>CAZHPL010000140.1:3043-8036 GCA_964534495.1 uncultured Lishizhenia sp. | reverse complement strand
TAGTAACCTAAGCCTTGCCAATCATTCAAGACTTCCGATTCTTCTGCAAGCGCCAAATGATTTACTGTAGGATAGTTTTGTGTAAATTTTTGATAATAGGGCATGCCTTGAGCAACGCGCGTTTGTTGCAAAATTACTTCGCTCAACCAGATAAAATAAGCGTCATTTGTCCTTCTCCAAGGTAAATCACGTTGAAATTGGTCATACCAAGTGAGTATTATGTCCTGAATTTGAGCCATTTGTAATAAAAAATGTGAAAATTTCCCCGAAAAATAAGAAATATCGCAGGCTAGTGTGTACTTTTGTGCCCGCATAACTCACGAAAATTATTAACATTAAATCATTAAATCAAAATGACAAAGGCTGACATTGTTGCTGGCATTGCAGATGAAACAGGATTGGAAAGAGCAGAAGCTCTTAGAGCTGTGGAAGCATTCATGAATGCAATTAAAGAATCCTTGGCGAAGGGTCAAAACGTTTACCTAAGAGGTTTCGGAAGTTTTATTGTGAAGGAAAGAGCACAAAAAACAGGCCGTAATATTTCTAAAAACACTACGATCATTATCCCTGCACACAACATCCCTTCATTTAAACCATCTAAAACATTTGTGGAAGAGGTTAAAAATAAAGTTGTTGCTAAATAATTGCAAGGTTATCAACATTAACAAATTTTTGTTAACTTCGCACTCCCTTTCGGGGGTGCTTTTTTTTGATAATAATTCATCAACTTATAAAATAGAACATTATGCCAAGTGGTAAAAAAAGAAAAAGACATAAGATGGCTACGCACAAGCGTAAAAAACGTCTAAGAAAAAACCGTCACAAGAAGAAGAAATAATCTTCCAATGTAATTGAAAAGGAGGCTCAGTGATTTCTCATTGAGCTTTCATTGTTTAACCCAAATTATAACATTGTGAATCTGGAATTAGTTGTCGATGCCCGTTCGAACGGCATTTGGCTTGCTTTGCTTCGTGATGGAAAATTAATTGAATTACACGAAGAAAGAGGAAACTCAGATTTTGCGGTGGGTGATATTTACCTTGGAAGAGTCAGAAGAATTGTTCCGAGTTTGAATGCTGCTTTTGTCGATGTTGGTTATGAAAAGGATGCTTTTCTCCACTATTTAGACTTAGGTCCTCAGTTTAACTCGTTGAATAAATTCGTCAAAGATACGCTGCACGGAAAACAAAACGTGTCTGATTTACAGTATTTCAAATCCGAAAAGGAAATTGAAAAAGAAGGTAAAATCGGAGACATTATATCTTCTTCGCAGCCTATTTTAGTCCAGGTTGCTAAAGAGCCTATATCCTCCAAAGGGCCGAGATTGTGCTCGGAAATTACACTCGCCGGAAGATACCTCGTGTTGGTTCCTTTTTCTGAAAAAATTTCAGTTAGCCAAAAAATTAAAGACTCGGAAGAAAAAGTTCGTCTTAAAGAATTGATCGACCGTATTCTACCCAAGAATTTTGGCGTAATTATTCGCACGGTTGCTGAGCATAAATCAACCACTGAACTCGAAAACGACTTAAATGATTTGTTGGAGAAGTGGAAAAACATGCACGCTGCCATTAAAGGCATTCAACCTCCCAAACGTGTTTTGGGTGAATTGAACACTACTACATCTATCTTACGTGATTTATTGAATGGAAACTTCACTAACATTCATGTAAACGATGCCGCACTTGCTGCTGAAATGAAAGAATATATTTCTTCATTCTCACCAGAAAGAGAAAAAATTGTCCGTCATTATGATGGAAAACTTGAGATTTTTGAGCGCTTTGGAATCAATAAACAAATCAAAACTTTGTTCGGTAAAAAAGTACCAATGCAAAGTGGAGGTTATTTGATTATTGAACATACAGAAGCGATGCACGTTATTGATGTCAATAGCGGAAACCGCAAAGGCGCTGATGGTCAGGAATCTAATGCTTTGGCTACCAATGTTGAAGCTGCTGAAGAAATTGCACGTGTATTACAATTGCGTGACATGGGTGGGATTATTTGCATTGACTTCATCGATATGCACGATAAAGAAAACAACAAAATTCTTTTTGAAAAACTGAAAGAATTTATGCGTTCGGATCGTGCTAAACACAACATTATCCCGCCGTCAAAGTTTGGTGTGGTTGAAATCACACGTCAACGTGTTCGTCCTGAAACAGATATACAAACTTCTGAAACTTGCCCAACGTGTAATGGAAGCGGCGAGGTACAAGCAAGTATTCTTTTTGCAGAGGAAATTGAATCCAATTTGAATTTCTTGTTGACAGAACGCAGAGAAAATCATGTCGCTTTGTTAGTTCATCCTTATTTGGAAGCTTTTTTCAAAAAAGGATTGATTTCTCGACAAATAAAATGGTTTTTTAAATACAAAAAATGGATTCCTGTGCGCGGTATTACTGCCAATCACTTGCTCCAATATTCATTTGTGAATAAACAAAACGAAGAAATTTCCCTTTAACCATGGACCGAGGTCACTTGGACGAGATAAAAAGGAAACTTGAATCATATTGCGCTTACCAGGAACGTTGTACTTTTGAAGTGCAGCAGAAGGTAAGCGCTTTTTTGCTTTCAGAGGAAGAAGAACATGCAGTTATTCAGCATTTGAAAGACAATCGTTTTTTGAATGAACAACGATTTGCTGAAGCATTCATTCAAGGTAAGTTGCGCATCAATAAATGGGGACGATTGAAAATTAAAGCGGCTTTGCAGCAAAAGCGTGTTCCCAAAGAAGTAATCGAAAAAGCATTTCATGAGCTAAATGAAAACGAGTATTTTGATATACTTCAAGAATTATTTCTCCGCAAGCAAAAAGAATTATCCAAAGAAAAAGATGCTTGGACCCAAAAACAAAAAATCCTCCGGTTTTTAGCTTCCAGAGGATTTACACAAGGTGAATGTTATTCTATTCTTGGCGATTAATTACTTCGCAGGTAAAAAGGCTTTTACTTCGTTGATCCAATTCTCAGGTCCTCCCGCTCGGTAACCAGAACTTCCGTATTGCGATAAATTAATTTTACCGTCAGAAGTATTTTCTGCTTTTACAAACCAAACTGTTGGGTATCCTTGAACTCCAAATTGACGTTGTAATAAATTGTTTTGATCTTTAATGTTTTGCGGTTGTACTTTAGCACGCGGGAAATCTACTTCAACCAACACTACTGATTTAGCTGCCCAATCGATAAAGGCTTGCTGTGTAAACACTTCCCTTTGCAACTTATGACACCATCCACACCAATCGCTACCTGTAAAAAACAACATCAATGGTTTTTTGTCCTGTTGGGCAACTTTTACCGCTTCGTTCATATCTGTGTACCATTTCAATTCCTTTTGGGAAAAACTCACGCTTGTTACCAACACAAATAACAAAGCTCCTATTACTTTTTTCATAGCTAAAATTTGTTTAAAATTACAAAAAAACAATCATGTCAAAAACCGTGCTAAAAATTTACTTTTCGAAAAAAATTGCGTTTTAAACAACACCATTTTATTAAGTTGCGCAATGTCGCTTTTTCAAAACACTACATCTGTGTACTTTCGTCTAGCTAAAACTACAAGTTATGAAAACATTTTTTTTACTAATAACGCTATTTCTACTTTCTGTAACAACGGTCTTTTCGCAAACTCCTACACAAACCGTTCGTGGAAGAATTACGGATAGTGAAACCAGTTTCCCTTTAGTTGGAGCAAAAGTCATGATTCTGACGGGTAAACCAGAGGAAGATCAAAAATACCGTGCAATAACAAACGAAGCGGGTGATTTTGAAATCAAGAAAGTACCTGTTGGAAAGTATCAAATCACGGCAAATTTCCCGACTTACGACAGTAAAACACAAACCATTGAAGTAAATTCTGGACGCGAGTTAATTGTCAATATTTCCCTGATTGAAAAAGTAGTTGAAGGAAAAGAAATTACGGTAACGGCTCGTAAAAAAGGAGAGGTACTCAATGAAATGGCCTTGCTTTCAGCACAACAATTTAGTGTGGAAGAAACCAATCGCTACCCCGGCTCACGTATGGATCCTGCTCGTATGGCTTCGAATTTTGCAGGTGTTCAAGGAGCAGATGATTCAAGAAATGACATCATTGTTCGTGGAAATTCTCCTCTTGGCGTTGTTTGGCGCGTGGAAGGAGTTGACATTCCCAACCCATCGCATTTTGCTATTTCGGGTAGTACAGGTGGGCCCGTTTCTATTTTGAACAATAAAATTTTAGGTAATTCCGATTTTTTCATGAGTGCCTTTCCAGCTGAGTATGGGAACAGTACTTCCGGTATTTTTGATTTGAAATTGCGAAATGGAAACAATAACACGCATGAATTTACAGGTCAATTTGGATTTTTAGGAACTGAATTTTTAGCAGAAGGTCCACTTTCGAAAAATAAAAAATCGAGCTATTTAGTAATGGGACGTTATTCAACCTTGTCGATTTTCCAAAAATTGGGAATTAAAATCGGTACGGACGCTGTGCCAGTATACGGAGATGGCGCATTTAAATTTAACTGGCAATTAAAAAAAGGTGGACAGCTTTCGCTTTTTGGTATAGGCGGAAAAAGTGCTATTGCCATCAAAATTTCGGATCAGACGGAATATTCAAAAGAGTTTTATGGTGAAGGTGACCGCGATCAATATTTTGGAACGTCGATGTATTTTGCTGGTTTGAATTACAAAAAACCAATCAATGAGAAAACATTTGTGAGTGCAACTTTGGCTACATCGTATGAAGAACAACACGCCAATCACAATTATTTAGTAAGAAGTTTAGCGGTTACGAACGGTGACACAAGCATAAAAGTCGATAATATCTATCCGTTAATGGGCTATTATTTTAGAACCCTGAAAAATTCGGCGTATGTAAGTTTCAATCATAAAATCAGTAAAAAACATTTGTTGAGAGCAGGAATTAACGTTGACCTATACCATTTTAATCAATTGGATTCTGCGCTACGTGACATCAATAAGCCTATGGGTATAAGCGAGTATAGACTAACTGA
>CAZHPL010000140.1:0-3033 GCA_964534495.1 uncultured Lishizhenia sp. | reverse complement strand
AACCCGGCAAGTTTCGCCACACGTTGGGATTATCAAGGATTTGCGGCCATGGTACAACCTTTCGCGCAATGGAAATGGCGTGTTAATGATAACATGGATGTAACGGCTGGTTTGCACGCTCAGTATTTTTCTTTATCCAACAGCATCAGTCCAGCGGAGCCTCGTTTGGGTTGGAAATACCGTATGAAAGGCAATCAATCGGTTTTTGCAGGAGCAGGTTTACACAGTCAAACACAACCGCTGTATACGTATAATTATTTCCAAACGGATGCTCAAGGAAATCGCGTATATCAAAACCAAAAAATGGGATTCATGAAAAGTATTCATTCTGGTTTGGGTTACGAGAAAAGTTTTGCGAAATCAGGCTTAAATATCCGAACAGAAGCCTATTATCAGTATTTGTATAAAGTACCTGTAACGGTTGCGCCTTCTGCCTTTTCAATGATTAATATGGGAAGTGGATTTGCTAGAATTTTCCCAGATTCATTACAAAATACAGGAACTGGTTTCAATTATGGATTAGAATTAACCATTCAAAAATACTTCGATAAAACCTTCTTTTTCTTATTCTCAGGAACCTTGTATGATTCGAAATATTACGGTAGTGATGGCATTCTACGCAACACTTCTTACAATGGTCGATACGTAGCTAATTTCCTAGCTGGTAAAGAATTTAGAATCGGTGCGAAACACGTAATCGGAATTGGAACAAAAGTAACGGTTGCAGGTGGTAAACGCTATGGTTTAGTGGATGTAGCTCGCACTGAAGCACTGAAAGACTTGGTATTTTTGGATTCCAATTATAATGATTACAAGTTCAAGGATTACTTCCGAATGGACTTGAAAATTAGCTGGCGAATGAATGCAGAAAAAGCTACGCATGAAATCGGGATTGATTTGGTGAACATCTTTAACACAAAGAATTTGTTGAGTTTAACGTATGCGCCAAGTTTGGATCCGAACGTTACGAATCAACCGGGTTATCAGCCAACTGCACAAAAAACACAATTAGGATTTTTACCTATTTTCTATTATAAAATTGATTTTAAGGTAAAAAACAAGGAGGAGTAGGGAAGTGAAGCAAAAAGATGTCGCTATTGTCTTACAAAAAAGAAGTTACTCCGAAACGAGTTTCATTCTTACCTTATTTCTAAAAAGAGCAGGTCGACAGACTTTTATTTTCAAAGGCGCTCGGAAAAAATCAACTGTATTATTTGCTCCGGGCGTCTATGAAATCACCTATTTCCATCGCCCTGAAACGGAGATGGGAATAATAAGTAGCATGGATGCGCTTTTCCCTTTGCAACAATTGTTAGCCGATCCACAACGGATTATCATTGGTTTTTTCATGGCTGATGTGTTGCAACAAACCCTCAAAATTCAAGAGGGTGACGTGCCACTTTTTGATTTTGTAACGGACGCTGTGAATGAACTCGAAACGGCTAACGATCTATTCCTGTTCCCTTTGCGGTTTTTGGCAAAACTCACCGAATTACTAGGCTATGTTCCAAGCAACGAAGTCGAAAATGCACATTATTTTCATTTAGACAAAGGCGTTTTTAGTAATGAGCCTACGTATAGTTTACAACAAATTTCGGGTGAAGAAGTCGCTGTGCTACAAGCCCTATACGAAGGCAAAGAGTGTGCGCATTTTTCAAGAGAATCGATTCGAAGTGCATTGAAAATTCTCCTTTTTTACTTACGAACGCATGCTCCCGGTTTTCACGTCGAAAAAACACTTGATATCATTCAAGCTACGCTACACGATTAGTGAAAAGACTACCCAAAAGCATTTATTTCCTAAAAAGTCCTGCCAAAAAATGTGCTCAACAACAAAAAGTCGTACGAGAAAATGTAATAGGAAAAGTCGTTCAAGCCAAATCCCTCAAAATATTTCACACAAAATATCCTGAAATCACTTGTTTCAGAACCTCACTTTCCGACTTCCGTGAAGAATCGTGGATGACGAATGTGCCGTTGTTTGGGGTTGGGGTTCTGATTAAGAATGAGTAGTAAAACGGATATTGATTGATGATTATTAAACCGAATTAGTCAGTTAACGACTGACTAATGTTTGGATAAAAATTCAATACAGAACCTCACTTTCCGACTACCGAGAAGAATCGTGGATGACGAATGTGCCGTTGTTTTTTTTGGGAGGAATTCTAAATCTCTAAGCGTTACTTTTCTTACCTCCTCTTTCTTTCAAAAAAAGACTTCATCAATTGGCTGCATTCTTCTTGCATTGTGCCGTTTACAACAAGTGTAGTTGGATGATACAAAGATGCGCCAACAGCACTTGCACCTCGTTTTTCATCGCGTGCGCCAAACACAATTTTATCGATTTGAGACCAATACAAGGCGCCTGCACACATACAACACGGCTCAAGTGTTACGTATAGTGTACAACCTTTTAAATATTTCGCACCTAAATACTGAGAAGCGGCTGTAATGGCTTGAATTTCCGCATGTGCCGTAACGTCTGTAAGTGTTTCCGTTAGGTTGTGACCACGGGCAATGATTTGATTTTTACAAACGATAACAGCCCCAACCGGAACTTCGTCAGCATCAAAAGCTTTCTGTGCCTCAACCAAGGCTTGTTTCATGAAATATTCGTCGGTGTAAACTTGTAACATGCTACAAGATTACTGAAATCGTAGAAAACTGACATTGATTTGTGTAGAACAAATTTTAATGTAAGGTGCAATTTGCCTTTACTTGTGTAATTTTCGTCCATGGAAATTCTGGATATTTTACTCCTTTTGCCCCTTGCTTATGGCGCTTACAGTGGTTTTAAAAGGGGATTCATAATGGAATTGTTTACCATTTTGGCCTTGGTGGTAGGACTTTACGCCGCATTCAATTTTTCGGATCAATTTTCGAAATACATGGAGTTTGCAAAAGTGGACCATTCCTACTTGCCTGCTTTGAGTTTTTTAGTGCTCTTTCTGTTGGTAGGAGCCATGGTGTATTTTGGTGGAAAAGCCTTGGAACAGATTATCAAGGTGGCACAATTAACGCCCTTGAACAAAG
>CAZHPL010000139.1:3061-8037 GCA_964534495.1 uncultured Lishizhenia sp. | reverse complement strand
CTATAAAATCAGGCTTGTAAAAAGGGGAAAAGACAGCAAGATCCATTCAAGCTATGGAAGAGACCAAAACAATAAACTGAAATGTGCTGATTATCAATGAAAATTGTATTGAGATTGAATAAAAAGTAGATTTGGGGATTAAACATTTGTATAGTAATGTTAGAAGTGATTATAATTCTATTAGGAGAAAAGTTCTTTTTGGTATTCTAGATTTATCATTATGATCTTGAAGGATAAATGCCTGCCAATTTGTAAAATTGTATAAATATCAAGATAGGACACAAATGGATCACTTCAAGTGGTACTGAGAAACCTGATTATCAGAAATTCAGAACCAATGCGAGGGGGGGCAGCAAAGGAATCACTTAGTGCTCAGTGCATTGTCTGTGTCAAATGAAGTTAATCTCTCTGGTACTGAAAAACATGGACACAGTGTTTTACTTTGCATCAGAAAGCAATCCTTAGTAAAATATTTGTTTTAATGTATTGTGCAGCGCCAGTACCTTGCAAATATGCAACACATTGAATTGAAATTGTTGAGTAAAGCAGTTGTCCCATAGTGCATAATGATTTTGTACCCATATGATATTTGAAAATTTTCAAAGAATTAGATGCATTAACGGCTGAAAATGTGATTTTAGCTACTAACACATCTTCCATTTCTATTACAAAAATTGCTTCTGTAACCAATCGTCCTGACAAAGTAATAGGAATGCACTTTATGAATCCAGTTCCAGTAATGAAGTTAGTTGAAATCATTCGCGGATATTCAACTTCGGATGAGGTGACTGAAATCATTATGGAAACATCCAAAAAATTAAATAAAGTTCCGACGGAGGTAAACGATTATCCAGGATTTATTGCCAATCGTATTTTGATGCCAATGATCAATGAAGCAATTTACTCTTTATATGAAGGTGTTGCTGGTGTTGAAGAAATTGATACGGTAATGAAATTGGGTATGGCACATCCAATGGGACCTTTACAATTAGCTGATTTTATTGGTTTGGACGTATGTTTGGCCATTTTAAATGTACTGCATGATGGTTTTGGAAATCCAAAATATGCTCCATGTCCTTTGTTAGTGAATATGGTTACGGCAGGCAAAAAAGGAGTAAAATCAGGAGAAGGATTCTATTCTTGGACTCATGGAACAAAAGACTTAATTGTTGCTCCGAATTTCAAGAAATAAGGTTTTATATAATTGATTTGTAACGGTTTCACAGAAATGTGGAGCCGTTTTTTTATTTTGGCATAAAATTTAGAATTACACTTTCTAAAACTACAAACAGATGCGAGTCCTATTCTTTTTGCTTTTATCACCCCTTTTTGTTTTTTCGCAAAAGACAAAATCAGACACCTTATTCGAATTCAAATACTTTAAAAACGGAAAAATTTCAACCAAAAAAGCAATACCGAAAGGAGAGGTTCGATTTGGATATTTTAAAGCGTATAAGCTAGATGGAACTGAGATTTACAACATGTCTATTCGTAATGTAGGAGGCCATTCATCGGTTGATGCCACTTATTTTCCAAATGGTGCTATTTCAACTGCGCACTATACTGGTCAACCGGATGGAGGAATTCAACACGAAGATGTGACGCATTATTTTGACGAACTGGGAAATGTAACCAATGTAGTTGATTTGAGTGACGATGGACATCCCAGTGTGACCATCCCTGACTTCAGACCATCCAAGCAAGAAGTTATTACAACAAAACCAGAAGTCAAAAAGGAACAGGTCGTTGCTTGTGCAGTGATTTATAGTACCGAAATTTATGTCGTGAATTTTACGCGCAAGCAGCAGACAATATCCACAGTAAAATCTCCTTCAAATGGGTTTGACTTTAAGCCTTCCTTGACTGTTGATCCAGGAGACACCATAAAAGTGGGTATGTATGTTGAAGCACAAATGTTTACAGCTGCAGAAAATCAATATTCATTTGAAATCAAGCCAAAGAAATCAAAGAAAATGAACACTGTAATTGGCGTTTGGGATCATTTCATACAATCCAGCCCAGAGCGAAGAATTTACTACTTGTTATTAGTGGATACGGATGTGAAATAGCTTAAATATTTTCCTTTAACTTCAAAAATGCGCTTCTATCAACAGGAAAAGTCAAATCGTTTTCTTGCAATTCAGAAAGGGCGACCCAGCGTTGTTTCTCACCCTCTTCATGAAAAGGAATCGTATAAACTTGTCCTTCAAATGCTGAGGAATGGCAATAAATCAAATAGTAAAAAGCTACTAATTGGTGTTTTGGATTAAACCCTGATTGCTGATAGAATTCGTTGAAGTAGAAAAATGTAGGATTTGAAACTTCAAGGTTCAATTCTTCTTTCAATTCGCGATGAAGTGCATCTAAAATCCCTTCTCCCAATTCTACTCCACCACCAGGGAATTTGGTAAAAAACATTCCGTATTCAAACTCATCTGAAAGTAGAATTTCATTTTTTTCATTGACGAGAAGCGCGTAAACACGAAGATTGAATAGATTCATTTTACAAAAGTGATAAAAATAAAGAAACCCGCCCTAAAAGAATAGAACGGGTTTTGATATATAAGCGCCTCCGGCTATCCGAAATAAATCGGGAAACAAGAAGCGGAAAAGAGCCCGAAGGCTCTTGTATTACATCATTCCGGGCATTCCACCGCCCATTCCTGCCATTGCTGCAGCTGCATTACCTTCTTCCGGTTGGTCCGCGATAACACATTCTGTAGTCAACAACATCGCTGCGATAGAAGCCGCATTTTCAACTGCGATACGCGTAACTTTCGTTGGATCAATTACACCTGCTTTGTACAATTTTTCAAACGTTTCTGTTCTAGCATTGTAACCAAAGTCGTCTTTTCCTTCGCGTACTTTTTGCACGATCACAGCGCCTTCACCACCTGCATTAGCAATGATTTGACGCAATGGTTCTTCAGCTGCACGTTTAACTATTGCAATTCCTGTTGTTTCGTCTTCGTTTTCGCCTTTTAAATTATCAAGTGTTTCAATTGCACGAATCAAAGCTACTCCACCACCTGGTACGATTCCTTCTTCAACGGCTGCTCTTGTTGCTGCCAAAGCATCATCCACACGGTCTTTTTTCTCTTTCATCTCCACTTCTGTTGGTGCACCAACGTAAAGTACAGCCACTCCGCCAGCTAATTTAGCTAAACGCTCTTGTAGTTTTTCACGGTCGTAATCAGAAGTTGTGCTTTCGATTTGCGCCTTGATTTGTGCTACTCTAGCTTTGATATTTTCTTTTGTTCCTTTACCGTTGATGATGGTTGTGTTTTCTTTGTCGATTTCAATTTTTTGTGCTTGCCCCAACATATCTAATGTTACATTCTCTAAGGTCATTCCACGTTCTTCAGAAATCACTTGACCACCCGTTAAAATCGCGATGTCTTCCAACATAGCTTTTCTTCTGTCACCGAAACCTGGAGCTTTAACAGCAGCCACTTTCAATGAACCACGGATACGGTTTACAACCAACGTTCCTAACGCTTCACCATCTACATCTTCGGCGATGATTAACAACCCTTTTCCTGCTTGAACAACTGGTTCCAAAATCGGAAGCAATTCTTTCATGCTTGAAATTTTCTTCTCACTGATTAAAATCAATGGGTTTTCCATTTCAGTGATCATTTTTTCAGCGTTGGTAACGAAATACGGTGATAAGTAACCTCTGTCGAATTGCATACCTTCCACTGTTTTCATATCCGTTTCAGTACCTTTTGCTTCTTCTACAGTGATTACGCCATCGTTTCCAACTACTTTCATCGCCTCAGCAATCAATGTTCCGATTGTTTCGTCGTTATTAGCTGAAATAGTAGCAATTTGTTTGATTTTGCTGTTATCTGAACCTACTTCTTTTGAAATCGATTTAAGATTTTTCACTACTTCAACAACTGCTTTATCGATACCTCTTTTCAAATCCATTGGGTTTGCTCCTGCAGCAACATTCTTCAAACCAGCAGTGATGATTGCTTGCGCAAGTACGGTTGCAGTCGTTGTTCCATCTCCAGCAATATCTGCAGTTTTAGAAGCCACTTCTTTTACCATTTGAGCACCCATGTTTTCAACTGGATCTTTCAATTCGATTTCTTTTGCAACCGAAACACCATCTTTAGTAACGTGTGGAGCACCGAATTTTCTTCCGATCACAACGTTTCTTCCTTTTGGACCTAGTGTTACTTTAACCGCATTAGCCAAAGCGTCCACTCCTTTTTTTAATTTCTCTCTCGCTTCAACGTCGAAATAGATATCTTTTGCCATTTTCTTAAATTTTAATGATTAGAAATAAATTAATGTTTCATACTCGAAGAATTTTTCTCGCTATACTCGAAATGACTGTTTTTAGAACCATTCAGGCGAAAACACTTTTTGTTTTCGCACCTTGGACTTAGTTGTTTGTCATTCCGACGTCAGGAGGAATCTTCAGGTAAATTGTTTTAACTCAATTAAAAAATCCCATAAATGTCTGACTCACGCATAATCAAATACGCTTTTCCGTCAATTTTAATTTCTGTTCCAGAATATTGACCATACAAAACAGTATCCCCAACTTTCACTGTCATAGGCTCATCTTTTTTGCCTTCTCCTGCTGCGATAACAGTTCCTTTTAAAGGTTTTTCCTTCGCAGTATCAGGAATAATAATTCCACTCGCGGTTTTTTGCTCTGCCGGCGCAGGTTCAATCAGAACTCTGTCTGCCAAAGGTTTAAAATTAACTGACATATTTTTTAATTTAATTTTTAGGTTTTGACTCAAATTTGACCAATTTTATGCCAATGCAGAAACACAGACAAATTTTCATTTTTGGTATTGATTAAAAACAAAAAATGTCAGCATGTGTGACATACTGACATTTCGCTATACTTTTATTCAGGACTATTTTCCTGGATTTGTTTTTCCTCCGTTTTGTTGGCCTTGACCTTGACCTTTTCCTTGCTCCAGTTCAGGTCGTACCAGTGAATGGTACGC
>CAZHPL010000139.1:0-3051 GCA_964534495.1 uncultured Lishizhenia sp. | reverse complement strand
GACCTTGCTCCGTTTGTTGTTGTTGAGCTGGTTTTGCTGCTCTAGGTTGACGAATTGTCATCAAAATGCTTGAAACAACAATAACTGCCGCCAATCCCCAAGTAAGTTTGTCAATGAATTCATTTGTTTTTTGTACGCCACCTAATTGCGTAGCAGAACCAAAATCAGAACTCAAACCTCCACCTTTTGGATTTTGAACATAAACAACCAAAATCAATAAAATACTTGCCAAAATGATGAGCG
The DNA here is from genome assembly GCA_964534495.1 of uncultured Lishizhenia sp. Classification (GTDB taxonomy): domain Bacteria; phylum Bacteroidota; class Bacteroidia; order Flavobacteriales_D; family Crocinitomicaceae; genus UBA952. Next base: position 2,808 of record CAZHPL010000139.1, on the reverse strand, counting down.
ATGATAAAATAATGTCCATGACTATGAATTAATTTTTTTCTTTAAAATTTTAATTTGGGTTGCAAAGAAACTCTTTTTTTCGGGAATAATCAAGATTAATTGCTCATAAACATGAATTGCTTTTGGATAATTACCTTGTAAAACGAAAATACGAGCCAGTGTTTCACTAACAGGCATGCGGTTTTCGTCTAAACTTTCCTTCGCTTTTTTTGCTGGTGAGAAAAATTCTTTTTTCGGTTTTTCAGTTGAAACAAAAGTTGGTTTAGCTTGATTTTGAGGAGTTTCTATCGTTTCAGGTTCTCTTTCTTCCTTCGTTTTTGGTTCTATTTTCGTTTCAACTTTAGCTTCCGTTTGAACCGTATTTGACGCGGTTGATTTACTTGCATGTAGCCAAGAGCTAAAACTGCGAATATTTCCAGTACTTTCCGATTTTATTTCTGTATTTACAGTTTTCGGTTCCTCGATTTGTTCTTTTATTTCAATTTTTTCAGCTTCAATCACCTTCTTTTCAGCCTCTTTCTGAGCTTTTAACGCGTTTTCTTCTTCAACACGCGCTCTAAGTTTTTCGACATACGAATCCAAGAAACCAGAAGCTACGGCCGAGGAAGTGATGAGTTTGTCTAGTTCTTTTTCATCCTCCGATTTCTCGACTGGTGGCGTTTCAACTTGTTCAAGCAATGGAGCGGATTCAACCGGAGTAAAAACTTCTATTTTTTCCTGATTTCTGTTTTCAATCGCAAGCGGAATGACTTCACCTTCTTCTTCCCAATCATCAATGGTTGAATGCGCGACAAGTGGTTCGATTTGAGGTTTTATTGTTTCAATTTCTACTGGAGAAATGTTTGTTTCAAGCTCAGCTGGAATTTCTGTATTATCTTCTACGTTGTCCGTTTCCATCTGTTTTTCTTCTAAAACCTCAGTTTCAATCGATGGAATTTCTTCCTCTATTTTTTCTCTGATTTCAGTAGGCGATGTATTTTCATCTATAAGTTCAACGACTTCTGTTTCTGTGATTTCGTCTTGTGAAACATTTGCTTCATCAGGATCTATAGTGTCCGTTTCCTCTTCCCTTACAATTTCCAAAACAGGTTCAATCGGAATTTTTGGTTCTTCAACACTGCTTTCTGGAACAGCTTTATTGGGATTTTCAATCGTTTGCAAAGTTACAACCGGAGTCTCTTTTTGGAAGGTGTGCAATAAATCATAGAGCACCGTTCTTGATGAAACACGATACGCCAATTTTTCAATTTCGGATTCCAAGCGCACATCTTTGCAATTGCTGAGTGCTTTCAGATAGAGCACTGAAAAAGTCGATGAATAAGGGTATAACTCCGTTAATTCATGCAAGCGTGAAAGGTCGTCAGCTCCTGCATTTTCAGGATGAACAATCAATTCATGTATGTATTCCGAACTTATCACTTAGTTTACCAATTACTGAGTAATTTATTAATAACGTCTTGCACAATCTGCTTATTGATATCGTCCAGCAAACTACCTTCAACTGAAGATAGATTGGTTCCTGCATCGAAATCAGCGAAGCGAGTTGCGGTTAAAGTTATTAAATCTTCTTTGGGTTGCGTCACTTGTATCGAAAATTGTACAGAAATAGTCAATCGGTTTTGCGAAGCATTGTTGTTTCCTTGAATAGCAATCGGACTTACATTGTAAGAAATAATTTTACCTTCAATATTCACTTCTCCTTTACCAAAAGTGGAATTTAGCAGCAAACGTGTATTATTTTGAATGCCGTCTTTGAGTTGTTCTGTCAAATTTGGACTGTAACTCAAAGGAGCATTGGGAGCCAATATTTCGAGTGTTTTAACTGAAAATGTTTTCCATTCGGCAGGCATCGAGCCGGTATCTTTAAAAGAAACACTGCTGGGCCAACATGCGCTCAATACGAGCAACAAAGAAGTGAAAATCACCAGTCGCATCATATATCCAAGAGTTTGTATTCTTTGATTTTGCGATATAAAGTGCGTTCAGAAATGCCTAATTCAGCAGCGGCATGTTTGCGTTTTCCTCTGTGTTTTTCCAATGCTTTTCGAATCAATTCACGTTCACGATCTTCCAAGGATAATGATTCTTCAATTTCTTCATGTACTTCAAAGGCATCATTGGATGGTGTTGCATGATAGAAAGTTGGCTCACTCACAACGGATGGAGGAGGTAAAATGCGTGTAGTCGTTGGAATCGTTTCGGAAACTTCTTGATACAAGCGGCTAACAACAGCACTTTGATCAGGATTTAAATTGACAGCGCCACCTTGTTGTAATACTTCAACAACCAATTTTTTCAGGTCTGTTAAATCTTTTTTCATGTCGAAGAGAAATTTATACATTAATTCTCTTTCTGAAAAATTATCTGCACCGGCATCGTTCATCACAGCAGGCATTTTTTCGTGTGCTTGTTGCTGTGGCAAATAAGAAGACAAAATCAAAGCATCTAAATCACGTTCTGTTTCAATGACAGAAAGTTGTTCCACTAAGTTTTTTAATTGTCTAATATTTCCTGGCCAATTGTATTGGGTGATTAATTGAACGGCATCGTCTTTTAATTTTACAGCAGGCATGCGGTATTTTTCAGCGAAATCATGCGCAAATTTTCTGAAAAGCAAATGAATATCTTCTTGACGATTGCGCAAGGCTGGTAATTGAATCGGAACGGTGCTTAATCGGTAAAATAAATCCTCTCTGAAGCTCCCATCTGCAATTGCTTTTTGCATGTTTTCATTGGTTGCAGCTACAACACGTACATTAGTTTTTATGGGTTTCGAAGAACCCACACGAATGAATTCCCCTGTTTCTA
>CAZHPL010000138.1:6138-8079 GCA_964534495.1 uncultured Lishizhenia sp. | reverse complement strand
ACGAGTAACGAGTGTAGCACCCATTTTCAAATTTTCAAATCCTTTCATCTTCAAATTAATCTAACGCCCCGGCGCAGGCGGAAAGCTTGCCGAAACGGTGCACTCAGCTACCCTTAGGCAACAGCGACTGAAAGAAGCTCGTTGGCTTTGGGGTGTAGCGTAGTAGCAACGTGAGGCAACTTGAAGACGCAGACGGTTGTGTTGGCACGTGGGAGGAAGGCGCCAACAACTCATTTAAAATGTAAAGGTGTAAAAGCGAAAAGTTTTAAGCGAGATGCTGGAAAAAGACAGAAATTGAGTCTAATTCCAACGGACATAACAACTTATCACCTCAGTTTTTCAATAGAAATGTCTTTGAATTCTAATGAAAATCTACTCTAAACCTTTAACATAGTTTTCCAGATACTGGAATCCTGGAGTTAATTCTCCGTCTAAGTTGGTTTCACTCGCACGACCGATAATGTCGCTTGGATCATCGCCCAATAAACGTGGTAAGACATGTTTCAATAATTCACTTCCAAAATCTTCTGAAGCGTCTTTAGGTAATTCACACGGTAAATTGTCAACGGCCATTACAGCGATAACGCCTTCTTTTTTGAAGTCATCTTCTTGTCCTGTTTCGCGGTTGTAACCAAAAATAGCATCACCGATTTTACTCGAACGAATGGTTGCTGCAATTGGACCATCCACGTCACATGAAATATCACCAATCACTGAAATGCGACTGTTTTCTTGTTGCAACACTTCTTTTGATAAGATAATAGGGGATTTCGCACTCCAGAAATGACAAGGAATGTACATGTCGGTTACGGGAGCAAAACGTCCAAAAGTTGAAGTATATAATTCACCGTTTTGATAAAATTCTTGTTTGTCGAAACCACCATCTGTAATTCGGCCGTAGTAATCTTCGGTGTCTAAATGTGTGTAAACAGGAACATCAAATGTTTGTGATTGATATTCCTCAGGTGTCACTTCTTTTATGGGTAATAAATCCACAATTTCTTTGGCACCATGACCAACACGACCAAAGCCTGTTAACAATAATCGGAAATCAGCAGGAAGTTTCACTTTTTTCAATTCTTCTTCGACTTCCAAACGGTTTTCACACAAATGCGCCGGCTTTAATTCGTACAAATTGTGTTTCAGTCCATATGTTAAAAAGGCATTATAGCAACCTACAATTCCTGCATATCGTCCAAAGCCAATCAAGCGTTTATTGTTTTTATCCTTGATGACTTCATAATCTACCAACCTGATTTTTTTGTCCAATATGGCACGCAATAATTCACGGTTGTATGGCTGTTTTTTAATCGTATGTGAGAAGAAGAAAAAGGTTTTATTCGGAATTAAATCCTTGATTTGAACTTCTTTAACACCAAAAATAACGTCGCAATGTTCAAGTGAATCCACTAATTCAATTCCTTCGGATGCATATTCTTCGTCTTTGAATGTGCGAATGGGGCTTTTTTGAACAGAAACTTTTACATGTGGATAAAGCAATTCGATGTTTTTGCATTGTTTCGGAGTTAAGGGTACTCTAAAATCTGGCGGCACTTTTCCTTCGCGTATAACTCCGATGTTGATTGTTTTCATACTTGTTGTTGATTAATGTATGGGTGATTTAAGTAAATATTGGTCAATGAATTCGCGAACACATCCTTCACCGCCTGCTTCAGGCTGCGGGCTTCGCACAGCGCCTTGTTCGCATCCTTCACCACCTGCTGTTTTTAATACTATATGAGCTTTGTTTTTTACCAATGGAACGGCATTCGAAGGACATACAGAAAGTCCAACTGTTTCCATTAAAGGTAAATCGTTTATGTCGTCGCCAATGATGGCCACATTTTCCATTTTAATGCCTAATGCAGTAATCCATTTTTGCACGATTTCTATTTTGGGTTCTCGTCCGACATAGCAATGTTGAATTCCCAATAAATCAGC
>CAZHPL010000138.1:4817-6128 GCA_964534495.1 uncultured Lishizhenia sp. | reverse complement strand
ACGTTGCTGTACCATATTTGAAGTAAAACCTGAAGAAACGATTCCGACTTGAAATCCACTTTTGGTCAAATGTAAAATGCCCATTCCGTCCTTGGTATTGTAGCGTTTCATTTGGTCGCCGTTTTCAGTAACATACATACCTCCATCGGTCAAAACACCATCCACATCCAACAAAAGCAATTTTATTTTCTTGATTTTGTCCGCAAAAACGTCCGGATTGAAAAGTGGCATGAATAACATTGACTGCAAATCCGTTTCAAATTCTTCGGCTAATGCTTCCAAATCCAATAGACTTAATTCTTGGCAATTATCAACGTGCATATCGGCTAAAAGCTGTTGAAAATCAACGCCAAAGCGTACGCAAAGACCTTTGAGATTTTGTTCTAAAAACATATTAAATCATTTTGCGTCCAACGACATTTGCCAATGGCTTTAATGATTCCAAAAGACCTTCGAATTCTTCGTAATTCAATTGTTGTGAAGCGTCTGATTTGGCAACTTTAGGGTTTGGATGTGTTTCGATTAACAAGCCGTCAACGCCCATTGCGACACAAGCTTTTGCTAAGGATGGAACGCCATACGCATAGCCCATCGCATGTGAAGGATCCAAAATTATTGGTAAATTGGTGTGTTCTTGCAACCAAGCAACCCCGCATAAATCCAGTGTAAAACGCGTTCCCGTTTCGAATGTGCGAATGCCTCTTTCACAAAGCACTACATTTTCATTTCCACCTGACAAAACAAATTCAGCGGCTTGTACAAATTCTTGTAAAGTTGTTCCAAAACCTCTTTTGATTAAGACTGGTTTGTTAGTTTTAGCGCAAGCACGTAAAATTCCTTGATCGTACATAGCTTTTGCTCCAACTTGAATAATGTCTGTATATTCAATGATTTCGTCAATGTGTGTTGCATCTCTTGCTTCAGTAATGACGTTTAATCCGTATGTTTCACGCATTTTTGCTAACAACTTCAAGCCTTCTAATCCTAAACCTTGAAAAGAATAAGGACTCGTTCTTGGTTTGTAGCAGCCACCTCTTAAAGTTTTCAATCCTAATTTTACTAATAACTCAGCTGCAGATTGAATTTGTTCTTCAGATTCAACCGAACAAGGGCCTCCGATTAAGACTGTATTTCCTGAATTTCCTCCAATGATGTCCTTGCCAAAAGCAACTTCTCGGACATCGTTTCTGTATTTTTTGGAAGCTAATTGCATGTCATTGGCAAATACCCAAAATTGTTCCGTATAATCGGTCAATTCCTGAGGTAATTCTTTTACGCCACTACCTGTAATCAAGGTCTGCTTTCCGTTGG
>CAZHPL010000138.1:3593-4807 GCA_964534495.1 uncultured Lishizhenia sp. | reverse complement strand
CATTGTTTTTTAGTTCAATAATCATATTTCTCCTTTGATGAGGTGCACAAAGTTAACAATTCCAACCGCTTGATGATGTTCATTCACAACGGGAAGGTACATAACAGGAAAAGAACATTGTTTAATGAGTCGTAAAAGTTCAACGACCGTTGCATCGGAGCGAACACTTACAGGTTGGTAATTGATTAAATCCTTTACTTCCAAATTTCTATGTTCTTTCAAGCTCTTTATGAGTGCTTTGCGAATGTCTGCGCTTGAAACTAAGCCTTTGAAATGGTCGGTTTTATCCGTCACAAGAGCAAATCCTAAATTACCACGTTCAATCGTTTCTAGTAAAGTTAATAAAGGAATATTTTCGTCATCAATGCTTGGACATTCCGCTATTGGAATCATAAAATCTTCCACTTTGTATTCGGATTCAATTTCACGTTTAGTAAGGTTCATCAATGCATGTCCTACACTTGGAGCGTTGAATAAATAAGAACCCGAAACACAGGAACTAACGCCCATATTTCTTAGAATAAACGAAACTTCTCCGTTGACACCGCCGTCCACATGAATGGATTTCGAAGGATATTTTGAACGGAATTTTCGGATTTTTTCAAAATTGATTTTATCAAAAACACCTCCACTTTGTCCAGGGATTGTTGCCATGATGAGAATAAAATCAAAATCGGTATATTTTTCAAAAACGTCAATAGGAGTGGGGGTAATTACGGCAATTCCTTTTTTACCAGAAATGTCGTTGGGTAAATGCAAATCCTCTTTAAGATTTTCGACTTGAAAAGTGATGTATTCTACAGGTTCCTTGCGGAGTAAATCAAAATATTTTTCTGGTGTATCTGTGATAATGTGCAAATCAATCGGTAAGGTGCACCATTGACGAATTTGATGAATGTCTTCAAAAACACTTAGGTCGTCGTTGCAATCCACGTGCAGTAGGTCAACTTGGTGGTTTACAAGGTCTTGAATCACTTCTTGCAGCGTTCTTTTTTTATCGCTGTAGATGGATGCCGAAATTTTCATGGTGCAAAGGTATTCGTTTTTATGTGTCTTCGCTTTTTGAACGAAATTCAGAAATAATTATTCATTCTCGGATGTTAAAAAAATAGGTGAATTCCTGAATTTATCGGAAGCCTGAGACTTATTAAATGCTTACTTTTGTATCACAAAATCAAGAAATGGAATCAACCCTTCAGAAACCGGCAACCCTT
>CAZHPL010000138.1:0-3583 GCA_964534495.1 uncultured Lishizhenia sp. | reverse complement strand
AAATGATAAAAGAAATCTTAGGTCGCACACCTAATTTCACGGAAACAGCAGTCTATTCAGTGATGTGGAGTGAACATTGTTCGTACAAGAACTCCATTTTATGGTTGAAAACGCTTCCTAAAGATGGTCCTCACATGTTGGTGAAAGCAGGTGAAGAAAATGCTGGATTGGTGGATATTGGTGACGGTTTAGGTTGTGTTTTCAAAATCGAATCGCATAATCACCCAAGTGCTTTGGAGCCGTATCAAGGTGCAGCAACAGGTGTTGGAGGAATTAACCGCGATATTTTTACAATGGGTGCGCGTCCAATTGCACAATTAAATTCGTTGCGTTTTGGAAACATCGAAGAAGCACGTACGAAATGGTTGGTGAAAGGTGTGGTGAAAGGAATTGGTGATTATGGAAATGCGTTTGGTATTCCAATTGTTGGTGGCGAGGTGTTTTTTGACGAATCATACAACACTAATCCACTAGTAAATGCTTTTTCAGCAGGAATAATTGACACGAAAAAAACGATTTCTGCAACAGCAAAAGGACCTGGTAATCCAGTATTTATAGTTGGTTCTTCTACAGGAAAAGACGGAATTGCAGGTGCAGCTTTTGCTTCAAAAGATATTACTGAAGATTCTGCTTCCGATTTGCCATCTGTACAAGTAGGTGATCCTTTCATGGAAAAACTATTGTTGGAAGCGACCATGGAATTAGCGGAAACCGACGCTATTGTTGGAATGCAAGATATGGGCGCAGCTGGGATTACTTGTTCTACTTGTGAAATGAGTGCAGCAGGAAATGTGGGGATGGAAATATACTTAGACAAAGTTCCAACGCGTCAGGAAAACATGTTGCCGTATGAGATTTTGTTGTCAGAATCGCAAGAGCGTATGTTGGTTGTTGTTCAGAAAGGCAAGGAGAATGTAGTGAAGGAAATCTTTACTAAATGGGACTTACACGCTGAAGAAATAGGATTTGTGACAGATACAGGACGCATTCGTTATTACATGCAAGGTGAATTGGTGGGAGATGTGCCTGCCGAATCATTGGTTTTAGGCGGTGGCGCTCCTCAATATAAAAGAGAATATTCAGAACCAGCTTATTATAGCGAGTTCAAGAAATTTGATATTCAATCGATTACAGAACCATCGAATTTAAAAGAAGTTGGCTTTACGTTATTGGGTTACCCAAATATTGCATCCAAAAGATGGGTGTATGAACAATACGACTCAATGGTTGGAACACGCACAATGACGACCAATCGTCCATCAGATGCGGGTGTTGTGAATATTAAAGGAACAAACAAAGCACTAGCAATGACAGTGGATTGTAATTCACGCTATGTAAACGCTGATCCTGAAATTGGAACCATGATTGCCGTTTCAGAAGCAGCAAGAAATATTACGTGTGCAGGCGGGATTCCAAGTGCGATTACCAATTGCTTGAATTTCGGAAATCCGTACAATCCAGAATCGTATTGGCAATTTGTTGGTGCGATCAAAGGAATGTCGACGGCTTGTTTGAAATTTGAAACACCGGTTACAGGTGGGAACGTTTCTTTTTACAATCAAACTTCGATGAATGGAAAGGAAGTTCCCGTTTTTCCAACACCAACCATTGGAATGATTGGTATAGTAGAAGACAAAGAAAAAGTGATGACTTTGGATTTCAAACAAAAAGGTGATTTGATTTTCCTTTTGGGTGATTATAAAGAAGACATTGCTTCGTCCGAATACTTGGCAACTTACCACGGTGTGAAGGCTTCTCCTGCTCCATACTTTGATTTGGAAAAAGAGTATGCTTTACATCAAGCAATCAAAGGTTTAATTGCTTCAAATTTAGTAAATGCAGTTCATGATGTTGCGGATGGAGGATTGTACGTAACTTTGGTTGAAATGTCTTTGCCGCGTGAATTGGGCTTTGATATTGTAACCGATTCAGAAATTCGTGTTGATGCCTTTTTGTTCGGAGAAGGTCAGGGAAGAGCAGTGGTTACTTTGACTGAGGAAATGGAAGAAAAATTCCTTGAATTTATGGTTGAAACAGGCGTAAATATGACTTTATTGGGTCACGTAACCAAAGGAAAATTACAAATAGATGAAGAACCATTTGGATTTATCACAGAAGCTAAAGATATTTACAACAACGCTTTAGCAAATTACTTGGAAAAATAATATGGAATATAATACAACGCGTGGCAAATTAATTTTACCAGAATACGGTAGAAACGTGCAAAACATGATTGCACATGCCATGGAAATTGCGGATCGCACAGAAAGAAATCGTGCAGCGCAAGCAATCATTGAAGTAATGGGACAATTGAATCCACACTTGAGAGACGTGGATGATTTCAGACATAAATTGTGGACGCATTTATTTGTAATGTCTGATTTTCAATTAGACGTAGATTCGCCATACGAAATTCCAAAGCCGGAAATCTTAAATGAGAAACCGAATTTGATGGAATACCCAAAAAGTAATATTCGCTATGGACATTATGGGAAATACACACAAAGCATTCTGAAAACATCTAAGAAAATGTCGGATGAAGGTGAACGTGAGTTCTTGAAAAGCACCATGGCGAATTTTATGAAAAAACAGTATTTGTCTCACAATAATGATGCTGTTGAAAATAACGTTATTGCACAGCATTTGAAAGAACTTTCTGATGGTGATTTGATACTCGAAAATCCAGATGAATTGGTAAATACAAATGCATTGTTGCGTTCAATGGGAATGAATAAAAACCCAAGAAATCATAACAACAATAACAACAAGAAATTCAATCAAAACAAGAAAAAGAAATTCAAAAAGCAATAAAGTATGGCTTCTTTTGAAATATACGGTGGAAAACCACTAAAAGGTGAATTGATTCCGCAAGGTGCTAAAAATGAAGCACTTCAAGTGATTTGTGCGCCATTATTGACCGAAGAAAAAGTAACTATTTCAAATATTCCTGACATCGTTGATGTGAACAAACTCATTGCTTTGTTACAAACAATGGGAGTAAAAATCGAGAAGGTTGAAAAAGGAACTTACATTTTCCAAGCAAAAGATATCGATTTAGCTTATTTGGAAACAGAAGATTTCAAAAAAAGAGCTTCATCTCTTAGAGGTTCCATCATGATTGTTGGTCCACTTTTGGCTCGTTTTGGAAGAGGTTTTATTCCTAAACCAGGAGGAGATAAAATTGGTAGACGTAGATTAGATACTCATTTCGAAGGTTTTGCGTTGCTTGGTGCCAATTTCAATTATGATGCAGGTGAGCATTTTTACTCAGTGGAAGCCAAACAATTGAAAGGCGCTTATATTCACCTGGATGAGGCATCCGTTACGGGAACAGCAAACATTTTGATGGCAGCCGTGATGGCAGAAGGAACAACTACTTTCTATAATGCCGCTTGTGAGCCGTACATTCAGCAATTATGTAAAATGTTGAATGCCATGGGGGCTAATATCACCGGAATTGGTTCGAATTTATTGACAATAGAAGGTGTTAAGGAATTAAAAGGTTGTTTTCACCGCATTTTACCCGACATGATTGAAATTGGCAGTTTCATAGGTTTGGCAGCTATGACGCAATCTGAAATTA
>CAZHPL010000137.1:0-8146 GCA_964534495.1 uncultured Lishizhenia sp. | reverse complement strand
GTGTATGCTTAGGCATACAAACGCAAGCGCTTTTCGGAAGTGATAAGCCATTCGAAAATTATCTTACCCTCACTTTTGTCAATTGCGACGGGATTGTGGGAACGAATAGAGTTCTTTTTTAAGCGGAGTGTTTTCTTTTCGCGGTTTCGCAGTGAGTGAAATTAACTTCGAACGAGGTAACTTGGCGAAAATGATTTACATTTTCGCTTAGATCACCCTACGATAGTCATTTCGAGCACAAGCGAGAAATATAAATTAACCGTTTCAGTTCAGTAGCTAAAACCACTTCATTCAAGGCCGGAAATGGAACGTAATATTTTTATTCTTCGAATGGGATTGTGGGAAGGAAAAATAGTCATTTTAATGGACAAAAAAAAACCGCCATTGCTGACGGTTTTGAGTGTGTGTACGACGTTGGGGTTGATTAGTAACCTCCGCCCTCTTCTTCTTGTGGAAGTAATGGCAATAAGTTGGTAATCAAATCTTCGTAACGTTGTTTTAGTTTTTTCTTTTCGTCCACTTGACCGAAAGCTTTTGCAGCTTCCAACTCAGCGATTTCCATTTCTAAACCGTTGATTTTTTCGTCAAAATTCTGCATGCAATATTGAATCGCACGTGACAAATATTGTTTGGTGTATTGATTCGCATGCTCGTTCAAGTAAGTAAACATACCGTGAGATTTCTCTTGAATTTCAATATCTTGACGCAACATAAACACTACATAACTGAACATTACACGCAATTCATCATAGCCTTTCAAACTTCCACCTTTCAACAAATTCTCTAAGAAAAGTGCGTCTTGTGCTTCACCATTTTGTCCGTAAATCTCAGCAATAATGGTATTCATGTTTTTTGAATTCGCTTTCTCTTGCTCACGTGCAATTTTCAAAGCTTCTTCTTGGTTAATCTCCGCTAAAGAAGCCAAAGCAGAACCAACTACCAAATAAGATTGATCTTTTGCAATCATATCTTTGTAAAGTGTTGTTGCTTCATCAGCTGGTAATTTTTTCAAGAAATCCAAGGCTGCTGCACGTACTTGCGATTTAGGGTCGTTCAAGGCGATGTCTTTGATTTTCTTCATCACTTCTGCACTCACCTCATCTTTTGATTTAGCATACAATTTAATCGCTTCTGAACGAATGTTCCAAAATGCATCACTCAAAGCATCCATTTGAAGTTTTGCTGTTGTTGCGTTTTTCACTTTCACTGCACGTTGTAAAGCTGTTAAACGCGCTTTGTAGCGACCACCAAAATAATACTGATGTACAAATTGTTCGTTTGGTTTTTCGTCGTAGAATTTACCCAACAACATTTGCTGATCGTCAAACAATACGTTTTTCAATTCACCTGCATACGAGAATGTAAACGATTGCTCCAAACTATCAATGATTACACGCTCTGAACGTTTTCCGTTGTCGTCCCAAATACCGATGTTCACAGGAATGCGGTAAATCGGAGTTAAATCCAAGTTTTGTTTTTGTTGAATGGAAAGCGTAACTGTTTTTGCTTCTTTGTCGATGTTCTCGGTTGTAAAAATAATCGGATGACCTTTTCCTAAGAACCACTGATTAAAGAACCAATTCAAATCCTCACCGCTTACTTCTTCGAATGCCATACGTAAATTGTGGAACTCAGCTGCTTTGAACTTGTTAGAAGTCAAATATAAATTCAAGCCTTTGAAGAATGCTTCGTCGCCTAAATAATTGCGTAACATGTGAAGAATACGCCCTCCTTTATTGTACGAATGTCCGTCAAACATTTCTTCTTTATCTTCATAATCGAACCAAATCAAATTGTGGTATCCTTTGTATTGACCTGATTCGAAATAACCGTCCATTTCGTCTTGTGCATTGTGATCTGCTTCGTCCAATCCAAAACGGTATTCATCCCACAAATACTGTGAATAGTTCGCAAAAGACTCATTCAATGGTAAGTTAGACCAAGATTCGCAGGTTACTAAATCACCAAACCAATGGTGGAACAATTCGTGTGCGATGGTGCTTTGATCGTTTCCGTCTAACAATTCACGCTCTGTTTTGTACACAAAATCACCAAAAATAACAGCTCCTGTATTTTCCATTGCTCCGGAAACATAGTCTCTTACAACGATTTGATTGTATTTGTCCCAAGGATATTCAACACCTAATTTTTGAGAGAAGAATTTAATCATGTTAGGCGTTTCACCGAAAATCGCTTTCGCACTGGATTCAAATTCTGGTTCTACGTAGTAGTTCACATCCATTTTCGTTCCATCCGGACGCGTGTAGGTATCTTTAACCACTTTAAATTCACCAACCGCCATCATAAACAAATACGGTGCGTGTGGCAAATCTTGTTTCCAATGATCTGTTCTAGTTCCGTCTGCATTCTTTTTAGAAGCAATCATTTTACCATTCGAAAGCGTTGCATATTTGTCTTGAACAGTAATCAAAATCTCCTCAGTTGACTTCGCATTCGGCGCATCTACTGTTGGGAACCAAACCGAATTGGCTTCTGTTTCGCCTTGTGTCCAAATCTGTGGCATTTTACCCGTTTCCGTTCCTTTTGGATTGATGAAATACAAACCTTTGTCTGAAGTTATGGCTTCACTTCCACCCGTTGTGCGCTCTTCAGGCTTAGAAACGTAATCAATGACAACTGTAAATTTCTCATCTCTTTTATACGTTTTATCCAATTGAATGCGCAATTTCAATGAATCTTTGTAGTTGAACGAAAGGGCTTTACCATTCATTTCCACTTTTTTGATATCCATTCCTTTTGCATCCAAAATCAAGCTGTCTGAAGCATAAAAATGTTGCTTTGCCGTCAAGGTTTCTTTACCAATCAATTGTGATTTCTCCCAATCAAAGCTTACTTCAATTTTTGTGTGTACTAAGTCTGTAAACAAAGTACGAGAAGCGTTGTAAATACCACGAACATTAGGACTGTCATACATTTCGTCGTAACCTTCATAATCTTCAGGATAATAATCACCAAGGGAGTCAGCGTACTCATCGTAATAAGCTTCTTCAGCAGGAAGGACTTCTACATCTGAGTATTCAGTTTTACCGCTTTTACAACTTAAAAGGAAAGCAAATGCCGACAACAATAAAAAGGATTTCTTCATAGTGGAGTTTGTATTTTACACAAATCTGAGGAAATATTTCGAGTTGACAAGCCATGTTCATAAAAAAGAAAGAAGCTGTTTGCAATTGAAATAGTAGATTTGCCAAAAAAACAGTTATGAACACCTTCCAAAACTACGATTTTAACGGCAAACGCGTTTTGATTCGCGTAGACTTCAATGTTCCTTTAGACAAGGAAACGCTTACCATTACAGACGACAAACGTATTCGTGCGGCACTTCCAACCTTAGAACACATTCTGAAAGGTGGAGGAAGTTTGATTCTTATGTCGCATTTGGGTCGTCCGAAAGAAGGACCTGAGGATAAATATTCGTTGCGCCATATCACTGCTAGAATTGGTGAATTACTTGGAAAAGAAGTGCAATTTGCAAATGATTGTATTGGCGAAGAGGCGGTTACGAAAAGTGCAGCGCTACAAGCAGGTGAAGTATTGGTATTGGAAAACGTTCGTTTTTATAAAGAAGAAACAAAAGGCGACATGGATTTCGCTCAAAAATTAGCTGCTCTAGGTGATTGTTACGTGAACGATGCGTTTGGCACAGCGCACAGAGCACATGCTTCAACCACACAAATCGCGAGCTTTTTCCCGAACGATAAAATGGTTGGTTTCTTAATGGATGCCGAAATTCAAAGTGCGAAAAAAGTAATGGAAAATGCGGAACGACCTTTTACTGCAATCGTAGGTGGAGCAAAAGTTTCGGATAAAGTTTTGATCGTCGAGAATTTACTTAATACAGCTGATCATATCATCATTGGTGGTGGAATGGCATATACGTTTTTCAAAGCGATGGGTGGCATAATCGGAAATTCATTGTGTGAAGACGAACGTTTAGAAACGTGTAAAGAAATCTTGACGAAAGCCAAAGAAAAAGGCGTTCAGATTCACTTGCCAATGGATTCAACAATCGCTGATAAATTCGCACCTGATGCAACGACAACGAATTGTGAAAGCAACGGCATTCCATCAGGATGGATGGGATTAGACATTGGAAAAAAAGCTGCTGCTGATTTCAAAGAAGTATTGAAGAAAAGTAAAACAATTTTATGGAACGGTCCAATGGGTGTTTTTGAAATGGATGCCTTTGCGGCCGGCACGAAAGCTGTAGCAGAAGCTGTGGCAGAAGCAACAAAGAATGGAGCGTATAGCTTAATCGGAGGTGGTGACAGTGCCGCTGCGGTTCAAAAATTTGGTTTTGCCAATGAAGTGAGCTACGTCAGTACAGGTGGTGGAGCTTTATTAGAATATTTCGAAGGAAAAGTTTTGCCGGGTATCGAAGCAATTGAGCAATAAGATTCAATTTATTGGGTTGTTATACAAAGGGTGCTGTTTTCAGTACCCTTTTTTTGTGGCTTTTGGTTTGTTAAAGCAGAATAATTCGACCATGAATTTCATGCTTTTGCGCTGAACGGATACGATAAATTAATATTCCTCACATGCTGTTCGGAATGACTTTTATTGGTGAATTATGCGAAAATGTTAAGCATTTTCGTTAACCTATTTCGTCGGATAGTCATTTCGAGAGAAATGAGAAATATATTACAATGGAGTGTGTAATGTTCGTTATTTGAGTTCTTATTGGAATTTGACTGTTGCAATAAATAAAACTCATCAAACTATTTTTTTCAACTTATTTAAAACAAATCAGAATGAGTTCCTGTTCGGTGGAGAGTAATTAGACGAATTGAATCACTTTGCTCCCAAATCAATAACCAATCAGGTTTTAAATGACATTCCCAAAGTCCTTTGTAATTCCCCTTTAGTAAATGAGGTTTGTACGATGGTGGAAGACATCCTTTTTTGCTCAAAATATCAATCACTTGTTCTAAAACTTCAGGTTTCAATCCTCTTTTAACACAAAGTTTAAAGTCTTTTTAAATTGATTTGTTGCTTGAATATCAAACATTAGTCAAGCAATTTTTTCATTAACTCTTTTGCGTTTTTTGCACGAATTAACTTGCCTTCTTTTGCCTCTTTTAATGATTTGGCAGTTTTAGGATTCATTTTCTTTTCTTCATGAATTTCTACAAAACTAAAAGCTCGTAGCATTTCGATGATAGCTTTTGCCTCTTTGCTATTCTCTTTTATAGTTATTGTTGCCATTATTGATTTTTTACAAAGAAACGAACCTTATCACAAATAATTACAATTTCACGCACAAAAAAAGCGTTCTATCGAAATACAACGCTTTTTCCATTCTATCACTCTATCAATCAATCCTTAAGAGAAAGTTCTACCAAGCGATTGGAGTAACCTGCTTCGTTATCGTACCAGCCGACAACTTTTACCAATTTACCCAAAACGGTAGTTAATTCTGCATCAAATAAACAACTAAGTGGACTTCCAACGATATCTACGGAAACAATTGGATCTTCGGTATACCCCAAAATTCCTTTTAATTCTGTTTCAGCTGCTTTTTTGATGGCTGTATTTATTTCTTCTGCCGAAGTTTCACGGCTACAAATCATGGTAATTTCAGACATGGAACCATCTGATACCGGTACGCGAACACTTCCGCCTGTGATTTTACCTTCCAAATCTGGAAAAATAGAAGTTACTGCTTTCGCTGCTCCTGTTGTTGTCGGAATAATGGAAGTGGCTGCTGCTCTAGCTCTTCTCAAGTCCTTATGGGGTGCATCGTGCAAACGCTGATCAGAAGTATAACTATGAACTGTTGACATGTAGATGTATTCCAATGGAATCGTTTCTTTAATGATTTTCAGCAAAGGCGCCACATTGTTCGTCGTGCAAGAAGCATTTGAAATAATGTTCATTTCACTTGTCAATAAGTGATCATTCACTCCTAGAACAAATGTTGGAATGTCTTTATCAGCAGGAGGTGCGGATAAAATCACTCGTTTTGCGCCTGCCGTCAAATGTTTTGAAGCAGTTTCTCGAGTAAGGAAAATTCCTGATGATTCAATAACGGTTTCTACATTGTGTTTGGCCCAAGCAATATTTTCAGGTGCTTTTTCATGTGAAAAAACGATTTTTTTACCATTAGAGAAAGTCACCTTTTCACCGTTAATTGTAAAATCCAAACCTAATCTTCCATGTACACTATCGTATTTTAATAAGTGCATTAAGGTTTTTGTGTCGGCTGGATCGTTAATCAATGCTATATCTATGTTGTCGTTTAGTAGGGCAACGCGTGTGTAACAGCGACCAATTCTACCAAATCCATTAATTCCTATGACTTTCATGTGTCTGTGTTTTACTACAAATGTACATAACAAAAAAACACAAAATAAGTTTACTTAGTGTCATTTTAACATTTATTCAAATAGATTTTAGTCCAAATGCTTGTTTTCGAAGAAATTGAAAAGAAAAATGATTCAAGCAATTTTAAGACTTCAACTACTCATGCAAATAGGTCATTTATTAAAAACACTTTTCTGAGTGATCAATGCGAAAATGCTTTACAATTTCGCCTTTTAAACGAGTCTTAAAGTCATTTCGAGAGAATCGAGTAATCAAATGAAAACAAAAAGTAAAAACATAAAAAAACCGCCCCTAAAGGCGGTCTTGAAAGTAACATGAAATAATTACCTACTAACCTTTCACAAACTGAACTTCGCAATTCAATGTTACTTCATCCCCTACTACGATGCTCCCCGCCTCAGTCACTGCGCTCCACACCAATCCAAACTCACTTCTTTTAATTTTTCCTATGATTGAGAAACCCGTTTTTGTTTGTCCATATGGATCTACAACAATACCTGCATTTTCTGCTTTCAAAACAACTGGTTTCACAGTACCACGGATTGACATTTCACCTGCGATTTCCAATACGCCATCTCCTTTAGCCGTTACTCCTTTTGAAGTAAAAGTTAAATTCGGGTGTGCTTCTGCATCAAAGAAATCTGGTGATTTCAAGTGTCCGTCTCTGTCAGCTACACCTGTATTGATGCTATTAATTGCAGCGCTGAAAGAAAAAGATGCATCTGAAAAATCTTCTTTCTCTGCTTCCATTTCAGCTGTGAATTGTTCGAATTTCCCACTAACGTTAGAAATCATCATGTGTCTCACTTTAAAACCTATTTCGCTGTGAGCTCCGTCTATTAACCATTTTGCCATTTCTTTCAAATTTTATGTGACAAAGGTAGATGACCTATTTCGATAAGCCCGTTGACCTGTGTTAAGTGTTTTTTTTCAGTACGACTCAAAATGAAATTTGTACTTTTATCACATGAAAAAAATCCTCGTTTCTTTCTTATTGACTTGTGTTTCTTTTTCCTCTTTCGGTCAAATTGTAACGCAGCCTTCCAAGCCTGAAAAGATTAAAAGCAAAAAAGACACAGCAGTGATTGTATATGCTGAATTTGGCTTTAACAGTAGTTTTCGTTCATTGGAATCGAATGCAGATTTCCTAAATAAACCCTTGGGTAAACGTGCTGATGAAACGAAAATAACAGTCTATTCAGGAACTTTGGGCATGACCATTCCTATCGCTAAAAATCTTTACATCGATGGCGGTTTTTCCTTCATGCAAAACGGTGAACAATACAAATGGGCAAGTTCAACGAGTGATAGTACGTTCGCTTATCAAACCAATTATAATTATTTAGCTTTACCAGTACAATTAAAATTCCAAACAGGAAAACAACTAAAGTTTTTCATTGGGTCAGGTTTAGCACCACAAATGTTTCAATCCTATCGTCAACGTCAACAATGGGCGGATTCTTTAGGAGCTAAGGATGGTCAAACCATTAAACAAAATTACGATTGCGGAACGTTCAACCTAGCTTGGATTTCAACAGCAGGCATTCAATTACAATTCAACGGAAACATGGGAATTCGCTTAAGTGGATCGTTCAGAAAAGGACTTTTGGACACATATACAAAATACGCAGACTATATCCACAAAGGTTTTGCCTACGGATTAAATGTTGGAATCACTTACAAATTCTAAGTATGACATTCGGACAACTTACACAATGGTTCAACACAAAATTTCCATTAGCTCTTCAAGAAAGTTATGACAATGCTGGTTTAATTGTTGGAGAGCCCAACACGGAAATCA
>CAZHPL010000136.1:0-8258 GCA_964534495.1 uncultured Lishizhenia sp. | reverse complement strand
AACCATGTCGTTTACAGGAATACCTTCTGTAATACAAACGATAACTTTGATTCCCGCTTCAGCCGCTTCCATTATTGCGTCAGCAGCAAATGCAGGTGGAACAAAAATGATAGATACATCAGCGCCAGTTGTTTTCACAGCGTCAGATACAGTATTGAAAACAGGTCTGTCTAAGTGACTTGAACCTCCTTTTCCCGGAGTAACTCCACCAACAACATTTGTTCCATACTCAATCATTTGACCAGCGTGGAAAGTTCCTTCACTTCCTGTGAAACCTTGTACAATTACTTTCGAGTTTTTGTTTACTAATACACTCATTTTTATTCCTTTTTTGGTTGCCCAAAATTACGAATTGCCTTTAGATTGACAAGGTAATTTTGATTTATTTTATATCAACTACTTTCAATTCATAATACAGAATCGAATTTGGAGGTATATTGTCCAATTTTCTATCCCCATAACCCAATTGTGGTGGGATAATTAACAGTAATTCGCTTCCTTTTCTACTCGATAATAATGCTTCTTTCCAGCCAGCAATTAATCCACGAACTTCAAATGTGATAGGCTTTTTTTGATAGTCAAAAGCTTGCCCGTTCAGCAATTTTCCTTTGTAACTGATGCTTACTTTATCACCATACTGGATCAGCTTGCCTTCACCTTTTGTAATTTCTTTGTAGTAAAGTCCAGAGGGAGAAGCGTCTAAATCGAGTTTGTTTTTTTTGATATATTCTTGAATTTGCTCGTCAAATGTTTTTAAGTCATTGTCAGAATAGGTTTTACAGGCAGAAAGTGTCAGTAAACTCAATGCTAGTAACAAAAATGGTCTCATAATCGAATGGGTGTAATGGTATAACCTTCTTTTTCCAATAGTTTCAAAACGCCTTCATCACCGGCTAAATGTGCTGCACCAACTGCAAAAAAGACAGAACCTTCAGCCATCATTTTTTTCATTTGTGGAATCCAATTTATGTTACGGTCTTCTAAAAATGCGCGTGACTCCGAAACGGGAGAATCTTTTTCTTTTTTAACGTAGGCGTACAGTTCATCAAGATTTTGGGTCAAGTAAATCTGTTGCATTTTAGTGAACTCCGCCGCCGAACTGGTATCTCTCAAACTCCCCATTACCATCTCAACTTGTTGTCCGGTAGGCATTTCGGTAAATAATTTCAATTGCTGATCAACGGTTTCTAGCCCTGTAATGGGGATTTTTTTCTCTTCAGCCATGCGTTCAAATTCCTTTTCATAGGATTTGCTGTCGGCCGGCATCGAGGTTTGAAGCATGAATTGCAACAATAAAAAAGGACGGGCATTTCCAAAATTGGCGTTAAATTGTTCTTGATTCATCATCAAATTTGCATTTGCCCACGAATAAATGCTGTCCATTTGTACATTTGTAAAATATTCAGATAGTGGATGTTGCTTGTCAAAAAGGACATCAGGGGAAATAGATGTTTGATTGATTCCTCCGATTTCCATACACAATTTGGAAGATTTAGTTAATGCTTTCTCCAGTTTTTTGGGAATGGAAAAAAGCTTGGCATCCATCAGGTGAATAGTGCCATAGACATAAGAAGTTTTTCCGTTTGGACTTTCAATTTCATACAATAAAGCATTGCGTTGCGCAAGACCTAAAACTGAAAGAAACAGAAAGAAAAAAAGTTGTAATCGTTTCATTTACAGTGACAATTGAGCTAAAAAATGATCTTCTTGCTCCAAAACGCGTTTTCCTTTAAAACCAAGTTTAGTGGCTTTTTCATGTAAATTATCATAGTCCACATACAGCCATTCAAACCAAGGTCCACTGACTTTTTTGAAATGCATTTGAAACTTGAAATTTCCATGATATTCTGAATTTAAGTCTAGCCACATAGAGCCGTCTTCGTCTTCGTATAAATACCTCACATCAGAGGAATCACACAAGATTTGTCCACCAGGATTCAATAATTCCTTTGCTTTTAAAAGCGTTTTTTCCAATTGAGACAAACGACCTGCAATACCAATTCCGTTCATCATCATCAAAATCGTATCGAATTTTTGCGTGGGTTTAAAATCCAAAAAAGACACTTGTTGACAAGGAATTCCTGTGTTTTTCAAGTATTCGATTGCGCCTGGTGAAGTGTCGATTGCAAAAACTTCATGTCCTTTTTTGATTAACTCATGGCAATGTACACCTGCCGCAGCACCAACGTCCAAAACACGTCCTTTACACAGATTGAGTGCTTTTTTCTCCAATTCAGGCATGTCTTTGTATGAACGAAACAAGACCTCGATGGGAATAATATCATCGTCACATAAGTCCGAACTCACTACAATATCGAAAGGCTTTTTGTTTTTTGCATAATCTAAAATCGCCTGTCCTATTGGATCTCCTCCACTATTTTTTTGTTGCATATTAATAATCGTACTCGTTAAATTCACTCAAATCATCATCCGAATAGTCATCGTCAAATTCATTGAAACCTAGTTCGTCTTCGTCCTCTTCATCACCAAAACCGTGCTCTTCTACTTCGCCTTCAAAAAGTGCGCCGTCCATCAGTTTTTTGGAGTCTTCAGTTGGTGCTTTTCCAATAGACAATAGGACTTCAGGTGTTTCCGGTTCATTTCGGTCAAAGCCAATTAATTCTGCCAAGAAAATCCACATGCGCATGAAATCATACACCAAAATGAATTTTTGATCAGGTTCTTCTAAGAAATCTTTGATGACAGCACTTTTCATAACGGCAGGAAGTGAGTCGATGGAATCATCGTCGTACGACATATCCATAAGACTGATTTCGTGCCCTTTGTCCCAATTGTCATTAGAAACGTAGAAGCTTGCCATTTGATCACCTTTAAAATCAAAGGCTTTTAAAATAGCAGTGTAGAATGATTCAAAATTGTCTGTGTCAGCAATTAGGATATCCCTGAAAATTTCTTCTTTCTTGTCGGAATCCAATAAAACTCTAAATTTTAAGCCCGGCATATTGTTGATTTTTGATGTTTTTAAAGTAATGTAATCGGAAAACAAGTCTAAAAATTACTTTGGTTTTATCCTTGTCCTTCTTTGTATAAAGTTAAGATTTTTATTTAAACGGGCATTTCTTTGACAATTAAACCCAATTCTTTTCCTTTTTTTAGCATTTCTTCAATGGCTTGCTGATGGTCGTTTTCGATGGTCCCTTCCAAAATGGCTTCTTTGATATGGCTTTTGATGATACCAATTTCACCACAAGGTGGAATGCCAAACGTTTTCATAATCAAGGCTCCGTCAACAGGTGGTTGAAAATTGCGGATGCGATCCTTTTCTTCAACTTCTTTTAGCTTTTCAGCAACCAATTCAAAGTTTTTCTTGTAGCGCTTTACTTTAAACTCATTTTTAGACGTAATGTCAGCGTTACACAAGGTCATTAAATCGTCAATGTCATCACCTGCTTCGCTCAATAATCTGCGAATGGCAGAATCCGTAACATCTCCTTTCACCAACGCAATGGGACGCAAATGTAAACGCACTAATTTTTGAACGTATTTCATTTTATGATCCAAAGGAAGCTTTAGATTTTTGAAAATACGTGGAACAAACTTCGCTCCCAAATCTTCGTGACCATGAAACGTCCAACCTATTTCTTCGTCAAATCGTTTGGTAGGTGGCTTTGCGATATCATGCAAAATAGCTGCCCAACGTAACCATAGATTATCGGTGTGCAATGAAATATTGTCCAAAACTTCAAGCGTGTGCAGGAAATTATCCTTGTGTGCCTTGCCGTTTCTCGTTTCAATTCCCATCAAAGCAGTCATTTCAGGGAAAAAGTAGGGTAGAAGTCCCGTCATTTGTAACAACTTGAATCCGCGGGAAGGCGTTTTTGTCAAAATGATTTTATTCAGTTCGTCAGCGATACGTTCTTTTGAAATGATTTCAATTCGATGTGCTTGTTCTTCAATGGCTTTCAGACATTTGCCTTCAATTTTGAAATCCAAACGCGTTGCAAAACGAATGGCTCTCAACATGCGCAATGGGTCGTCGCTAAAAGTGATTGCGGGCTCCAAAGGCGTTCGAATGATGCCTTTTTCTAAATCATCGATACCATTAAATGGATCTACTAAATCACCAAAATGATCAGGATGCAGATTCAAAGCCAATGCGTTGATGGTAAAATCACGTCGGTTTTGGTCGTCTTTGAGTGTACCTTTTTCAGTGTGTGGTTTGCGGGAATGAGATTCGTAGCTTTCTTTTCGTGCGCCAACAAATTCTACGTCCAAATCTTTGTAACGAAAATGAGCTGTGCCGTAATTCTTGAAAATATTAACGGTTTTAACGCGCAAAATAGCTGCAGTATCTTCAGCGAGTTTGGGTCCATCACCCACCACAACAATGTCAATATCTTTGGAAGGAGTACCTAAAATTAAATCACGCACAAAGCCACCAATAACATAGGCTTCCAGGTTGTTTTCCTGAATATATTTTGAAACCACCTTGAACACAGGATGCCCAAGATGTTTGGAAAAATTTAGTGACATAAGTTGCAAAGATAAGGCTTAAGGCCTTAACATTGATTAAAAATCGTCGTCCTCGTCTTCTTCGTCGTCAAACAAGTCTTCCTCGTCTTTTCTTTTGTAAGAGAACAAATCGTCGTCTTCATCAAAGTCATCATCGTCGTCAAAAAAGCGGTTGTTTTTCCCACTTTTCTTATAAGCGTTCATTTTTGGCTTTTTGTTGCGATTATCGCTATCGTTGTCTCCCGGTTTTCGGTCTTTGTCTTTAACGGTTTTTTTACGAGGATCATTCGAAGGAATTTCAATCACAGGCGGCACGAAACCAGCTTCTCTACGAGGTGCTTGCGTAGTCGCATCGCTTCTATCGTTATTTCTTGGAGGTCTGTTATCGCGAGGTGCATTGTTAGTACCATTCGGTCTATTACCACCGGCAGGTTTATCGCCGCGCTGGTCTGCTTCTTTAACAGCAATCGGGCGACCATTAATAACATGTCCATCGAGTTGACGAATAGCATTCATCGCTTCCGATTTATCAGCCATTTCAACAAACGCAAAGCCTCTGGATTTACCTGTTTCTCTGTCAGTAGCAACGTTCGCTTTCAGAACTTTTCCGTGTTGCTCGAACAATTTGCGTAATTGTTCACTTGTGACACCAAAATCTAATTTGGCAACAAAAATACTGGTCATATAAAGATTAAAACAACAATTTTACTGTGAGTACTTGATTTGATGTCGAAATTAGAACAAAAAATTTAATTCGCGCAAAAAAATGTTAAAAAGTATGCAAATCTATTATAGTATTGATGAAAGCCTTGTTCTTCTGTGACTTTTTAATGCCTTGAAATGTGTTGATTTGTTAAATCTGAGCTAGATTCTATTTTACCTTTAATAAATGTGCTAAATTGCGCCCTCTTTATTTGAATTATGAATGAATTAATCATTGAAGCTACGCAGCAAACACCCTTTATTCACTTGCAAAATAGTGGTGAAATGGAAATTTCGGGTAAATCTGTTATGGATGCTCCCGATGAATTTTGGACGGATGTAAAAGTTTGGTTTACCAATTATTTGCTTCATCCTGCGCCGCTTACTTGTTTCAAAATTCAAATAGATTACTTGAATACAAGTTCTTCAAAAGAGCTATTACATTTACTCTATTCACTGAATGACTTGGCCAATCGTGGGTTTGAAGCAAAAGTGGAGTGGTCCTTTCATCAAGGTGATCGCGACATGCAAGAAGTAGGAAAAGACTACGAACACATGGTTCAAGTTCCCTTTGAGTTTCATCAAGTACAAGAAGCTTGGCAGAATTAATGGTCAACATTAGAATTTGATTAATTTTGTTGCATGCGTTTGGTAAAGCAAATTCCTCATGATCGTTATTTGATTCAAATTCATCAATATAACGGAAAATATATTCTTCAAATTACACTTGGACAGTTTGAGCAATCGTTCAAATTGGACGTTGCAGATGTGATGAATGTTGATGATTTGGAAAATGCTATTGACGATGCTTTTTTGTCAAAGTGCTTACATCGTTTCGTTGAAATGCGTGAGGACTGGACTGCTATTTATGCTAAAATCAATTAATTATCTATGAAAAATTTATTTTTTATCGCTTCACTTGCTGCCTTAACTTTTTCTTGTGGCGGAGGTAAATCTACAGATGCACCTAAAAAGGACACAACAGCTAAAGTAAAAGTTCGCGACATGAAAGGACTTAAAATCGCTTACTACAGCAATGATAGCATTAAAGAGAAATTTGAGTACTATAAAAGAGAAGACGCAGCAGTAACCAAAAAACAAAAGGCTTTTCAAGCCGTAATTGATAAAAAAACAAAAGAATATCAGTCCTTTTTACAACGAAAAGACCAAGAAGCAAGAAATGGTTTACTTTCAGAAAATGAAATTATGCAAGCGCAACAAAAAGCACAGCAAATGGAAGCCGCCATCATGCAATACCAGCAAGCAGAAGGCGCTCGCTTGGAAGAAGAAACCGTAAAAAAATTGGAAGCGATTAATAAAAAAATCAAAGCGCTTGGCAAAATGTATTGCGAAGAAAATGGAATTGATATTTTACTGATAGATGGTGATGGTGGTCAATTGAATTATATCACTCCTGCTATGGATGTGACGACAGAGTTCATCAACTATTTAAATCAAAATCAATCTAAAATCGAAAGCGACCTGAAATAATGTTAATTGCTAATCAAAAATTACAAGAAAACATTGCAGAATACGTCTTGTACATGTTTCAGATTGAGGACATCGTACGTGGATTCGAATTGAATCTGGACGTGATGCTTGAAAAATTTGTTTATCCTTCATTACCCAATCCATCTTTCGCTAATCAATATAAAATTTGGTACAGTGAAATCGTTCGTGAAGTGAAAAACAATGGTCTTGAAAAAGAAGGTCATTTGGAACGTGTGCACGAAGTTTTGATGGAATTAGTGTATTTACACAATACCTTGCTTACGGTCATCAAAGACGCCAAATACCTCACGTTGACTGAAGATTCGACAGATGTTCTCAATGAATTTCGTGATAAATCAGGCTTGAAAAACCGTCATGATGTGGAAGTACTTTTCCATGCCATGTACATGAAATTGCAACTTAAGATCAGAAAGCAGGAAATTAGCCCTGAAACAGAAGCTGCTATGGACAAAATGCGTATTCAATTGGCTTATTTGTCTAGGGAATACATTCGCATGAAAAGTGGTGAATGGCAAATGAATATGAATTAGTTTTATTTGAACTAACCCGGAAATTCAGGAAAAGCAGCTAATTCTATTAATTGCTGATTTACTTCATTTTTTTGCCAAAGCTGCGTGTGTAATCCGTTGCTAATACAAATAAATGGGCAGTTTACCTCTTTGTGGTAAGCAAAAACTTGATTTGCTGTGTCCATTCCTAATTTCACATCAGGCGCTTTGCATTCAATTAAAAGGAAAGGTTGAAAATTTCTGTCAAAAACGACAATGTCCCAACGTTTTGTCAAGCCGTTGTATTGAATGGGTTTTTCAACGCCGATCAATGTTTGTGGATACGAACAATGTTGAATTAAATAAGCAACGATGTGTTGACGCACCCATTCTTCTGGGGTTAAAACCAGTTTTTTTCTTCGGATTAAGCACTTGACTGAAATGATTCCTTCCTTCCGACTTAATTCGAGTTGCGTTGGCGGGAATTGCAAAGGAACAATTGGATTCATTAAATACCTGGCAATAATAAATGAATGTCTTTGAACTTCAGATCGAACACTTTGCCCAATACTTCATTGGTTAATACCCCTTTGTAAATATAAACGCCATTACGGAAGCCTTTGTGTGATCTCAATAATTCCACGACACCACCTTGTTCACCCATTTCTAACAATAGAGGCGAAAAAATATTGGATAAAGCAAAAGAAGCAGTACGTGAAACGCGCGACGCAATATTGGGTACACAATAGTGAATTACTTCATGTTCTACAAACGTTGGGTTATTGTGGTTCGTTATATGCGAAGTTTCACAACAGCCACCTTGGTCAATACTCACATCTACAATAACAGAGCCTGGTTTCATGCTTTGAACCATTTCTTCAGTTACCACGCAAGGAGTTCGGCCGTATGGTGAACGCAAAGCACCAATTACAACATCAGCTCTTCGAATGGCTTTTGCCAAAACTTTGGGTTGTAAAATGGAGGTATAAACGCGGGTTCCTACATCATTTTGAAGTCGACGCAAACGTGAAAGCGAATTGTCAAAAACCTTTACCGAAGCTCCTAAACCTAATGCTGCACGTG
>CAZHPL010000135.1:0-8308 GCA_964534495.1 uncultured Lishizhenia sp. | reverse complement strand
AGCGAAATTTATACCTTTCAATTCCAAGCGTTTCATCAATTGGCGTGAAAAATGTAATCCAGCTGTTGGTGCAGCAACCGCTCCTTCTACTTTCGCAAAAATAGTTTGGTAACGCTCTTCGTCTTCTGGCTCCACTTCTCTTTCAATGTATTTTGGAATGGGTGTTTCACCTAGCTCAGTAATTTTCGCCTTGAAATCTTCGTAAGGACCATCAAACAAGAAACGCAAGGTACGTCCACGAGAAGTAGTGTTGTCAATTACTTCCGCAACTAGTGAATCATCGTCGCCAAAATATAACTTGTTTCCAATACGGATTTTTCGAGCTGGATCAACTAATACATCCCATAGCAAACTTTCGCGGTTCAGTTCTCTTAAAAGGAAAACCTCAATTTTCGCACCTGTTTTTTCCTTGTTTCCATACATACGTGCTGGGAAAACCTGCGTGTTGTTCAAAATCATGACGTCACCATCTGTGAAATAACTCAAGATGTCTTTGAATAACTTGTGTTCAATTTTTCCAGTTTCACGGTGGATCACCATTAAGCGCGCATCGTCTCTGTTATCAGCAGGATATTTGGCAATAAGTTCTAGGTTTTCTTCAGACAAAAATGGGATATAACTCATTTTGCTCATAGGATTGTTTTACTAAAACGTTTGCAAAGATACAACCTCAACACCCCCCTTGTCAAGTGTTTTGCTGTTTATTCCTAAAAAGCAGCTCATTTTCTGATTATTATCACTTTTTTTTCGCGCAAAAAGTCATTTTTAGCCTACACAGAATGGCGGAATTTTGACCTAATCAAAACAAAATACTATGGGAACTACAAACGTATCTAGTGAAATGGAATTCAATCGCTTCGGATGGATTGCAATTATTCTGACTATTGTTGGGTGTTTAGGCGGCGTAGCCGTTGGCTTGGGCGCAATCGAAAACACACTTGCACTTATTGTTATTGTCATACCGACAATGTTAACCTTAAGCTTACTTTTAGCTGTGGCACCAATGAAATACATTACGTATGCCGCTGCAACAAGCATTGTTATTGATATTGTCTTAATTCTATTTTATGCACTAACCTAAATTGTGTGCAAAAACTCAAAAGAAGGCTGTTTCGAAGGAAGCAGCTTTTTTTATTTTGGGATTTTCAGTTTCTGTCCAATTTGTATGGAGTCTGAACGCAAACCATTGGCACGTTTCAATTGAACGACACCCACATGATGTTTACTTGCAATCGCAGAAAGTGTATCGCCTTTTTTGACGGTATAAATCGTTGTTCTACGAATGGGAACTTGTGGCTGAATAACTTGGTCAGTTGTGTCCTTTTGCAAATTACTCGTTGAATCAGAAGGCACATGCACAATGGGCTTTGAATAATCCTTCATCGGAATCGTGAGGCTTTGCAGGCTTGGGTTTTGACGTAAACTATCCAACGAATTTACAAAGGAATCAAACAGTAATTTTCCTTTCACTTCGTAACCTTTTGTAGTCAAATGAATACAGTCATTGGAGGCATATCCATTTGTATTCCATTCTTTGATCGTTTTTAATCCGCCTGAAATATCGTACCAATTCCAAAATAAGCAATCGTTTTTGCGCGCTAAACTGTCCATTAAATTGCGGAATGTAATCGCCGCTGGAATGTTTTTTCCTTTGTAATACATGTCTTGCGTGGAGGTCAAAACAACTAAAATTTCAGGATTAATTTGCCTAAAAACTTGAATGGAACGTTCCACTTGACTTGGCAATTTCGGGTCAATGCTATTGGTAAAAAGAATGTCGTTCGTTCCAAAATCGAGTAGGACAATATCAGGATTAATTTCGGCCATTTGCTCGGGTAATTTATCCAAAATCAACACCGAACGATAGGGCGCTGCACCAACTCCGGTTGAATGGTAAACAACACCACCATTGGCTTCAGTTTCAACATTTAAACCATAAAAACGAAAGCGTTTTCCATTGGGTTTTCCTGTGACTTCAAAACGAATGCGTCTGATAGGAGAACCAGCATAAGGAAATGAAACCCCTTGCGCGGAAAATTGTGCGTTTTCAGCCAGGGGAACTTCTCTTTCATTGATAAATAAACGTAGTCCATACGATTGTTCGTCGTTTTCGAAGAAGAGAAAACAGCGGTAATTTCCTTCGTCAATTCCGTTTTTAAAATTGAAATCGATGGATGCATTTGAATCAGCTGTTTCAACGACCATTCCACACAAACCAAGCGGTAAATCGGCTTTGCGGCCTTGGTAACTTTTGTTGTACTTCCATTTTCCAGTTTGAGTCGTTGTGTAGTTTACTGAATTGTAGGTACTCGCAGCACCATAACTGAATAAAATACCTCGTCCACCATAGCCGAATTTTTCGTGCATCAAGCGTCGCGTTACTGTGGTTGGCTTTTCAGCTTGAATGTGACTGCCACCGTAGTGAACAAAAACAAGTTTTTCGCTTGAAACCATATCGAAATGGGCTTGTAAGCGTTGTAAAACATCTGAACTATACGCCTGAATAAACGCCTGTGACGAATCGACATGTAAAAA
Organism: uncultured Lishizhenia sp.; assembly: GCA_964534495.1. Taxonomy (GTDB): domain Bacteria; phylum Bacteroidota; class Bacteroidia; order Flavobacteriales_D; family Crocinitomicaceae; genus UBA952. Next base: position 5,773 of record CAZHPL010000135.1, on the reverse strand, counting down.
GGAAGGAACTTCAATTGTTTGGGCAAAGGAAGTAAAAATAAGCAGCTGAAAAAAAGAAAGAAGGTAAGATCGCACGTTTATGGGATTGAGTCAGTTGGTGTTTTTTTAACAGTATTGGTTGTGTCGGAAGGCTGTTGAACGACTTTCGGTTTCGGCACATAAACACCGCTTTGTTTTCCTAGATTCCGCATCATATTAACCGCTCCACGTCCCATTGCCGCATTCATTCCCACTGCAAAAATCATATCATCAATTTTGTTCTTGCGTACTAAATCCAACACATTGTGCTTCGAGTAACGTAAATCCACCACCCAAATGTCTTCATAATGACTCACTAAAAATACTGCAAATGCATTGCCCATCGAGTTTTTAATGACAACCGCTTTTTTGCCATTTTTAATGGTCGTATTGATGTGAATCAAAGGTTCATCACCACCTAAAAACGTGGAATACGTATTTCCTCCCGAGCTACTTTTGTAAAAGACTTTTGTTTTTCGTGGATTGTCAAAACCTGCTTCTCTGAATCGTTCTGCCGTAGTTGCGACTTTCGGTACCCAATATTCCATCGTGTCCGGATGCGCTTTCACAGAAGGATCTTGCGTGTGCTGATACATGGTTCCCAAGAAGTTGTATTTCACCCGTTTCTCCATATTTTCCAAAGGAACAGCATCAAATCCAGCTGCTTTACAAAAAGCGACATAACCATAATAGGCTCCAATCGGCTTCCAATGATGGTCGGTTCCGAAAAACAATTTTTGGTCGGAGTGTAGATTCAATTCATTGAAAACATCTGAAAAAATAGCACCGTCCGTCAAATTATCTCGGATAGCCAACAGTGTTTTTTTGTTTTGCGTATTGTATTTTTTGTACTTCTCAACAGGAATGAAAGCGGATGAAAGTGGCGCCACCGCTGTAAAGACACGTGTTTCACCTTTCAGTTCTTTGGCATATTCACTGACCATTCTACTGAAATACTTCGATGCTGCCGGACTTCCGCCTCCCATTGGATACACGCAACCGTCAATTATCAGCATGGAACCCGAATAATCTTCCTCGAAATTATTTAAGTATTGCAGGGAACCTGTATCTAACACTTCGGAATGTTGCTCGCGGTCGTTGTGTTTTTTCTTCACCACCACAATTTTTTCCGCATGTGCCAACTCAAATCCCTTGTACGTTTGGACAGCTGTTGCGTAACTAATTACTTGGTCGCGCATCGGAAAGTGATCATCCACAAATGCGTCCACGCTATCCGCCCATTTCCCGTTGATATAACTCTTGTAATCGAACTTGGGAATAACCGCTAATTTCCGTTTTTCATCTACCGAAATCTTTTGCTTGGGCAAGATAAAATACGCCGCTGGGACACCAAAAATGACCAAAAAGAACAAAACGCTATTTATTATTTTCATCATTAGAATCGGGTGTACAAGAACGGATTAAAGGTGGAATTAACTAATAAAATCGTTGCGAGTAACAACATGGCGACGTTCATCATCGGCTGAATGAAGGAATACGAAAACGCCAATTTTTGACGAAAACGACTTTCTTCTGTAAAGATTTCATCCCATGGAATACACAACAAAATGACGAGTACAAACCAATACGTATGTGTTGTAATGTCTGTCAGGAATCCGTCGCTAATGGCGTGTTTTGAAGAAAATAAGTTCCAAACGAAATATTTCAATTGTTCAAAATCAACGAAGTAAAAAATAGCACGGCTAAATACGATTAATACTAAGGTATAACTGTGTTTCAAGATACGTGGCGTCACATCCAAAACAGGTTTTAAGTGTTTTTCGAGCACCATCAACACGCCAAAATACGTTCCCCAAAGGGCAAAATTCCAATTGGCTCCGTGCCAAAATCCAGTTAAAAACCAAACAATTAAGATGTTTCTGTCTTGGTATTTACGGTTTCCACCCAATGGAATGTATACGTAATCCCTGAAGAAGCGTCCAAGAGAAATGTGCCACCTGCGGTAAAAATCGGCCACCGAAATCGCAGCGTAAGGATGTCTGAAATTTTCGTCAAAATCAAAACCAAAAAGCTTCGCCAAACCAATCGCCATATCGGAATAACCGCTAAAGTCGAAGTACAATTGAATCGAAAACAACGTGATGCCGAACCAACCTTCGTAGGAAGACAAATCGTAAAGATTCGTGACCAAGTATTTTTCCACCAAGACACCTGCAACATTGGCAATCACTACTTTTTTAAACAAGCCAAAGCAAAAACGAGAGACACCTTCACTGACCTTAGACCAATTGATTTCGCGGTGATTGACTTGCTCTGCAATTTGACTATAACGCACAATCGGACCTGCTACCAAATGCTGAAACAAGCTGATGAACATTAAGAAATTCAAGGGATTGCGTTGTGCTTTTGTGTCTCCTCGATACACGTCCACCACATAGGAAATGACCATGAATGTGTAGAACGAAATACCAACAGGCAATGAATTTTTAGGCCGTTCAAAAGGCAATTGTACCAATAAACTTATGTTGTCGTAGATAAATCCGCCGTATTTGTAGGCAATCAACAAGCTGATATTGACGATAATGCTGAAAATCAGTCCAGCTTTTGCGCCTATTTTCCCTCGATTTTTTTCAATAAATAAAGCCGTAGAATAATCAAAAAAGGCCGTGAAAATCATCAAGAAAATCCACATGGGTTCTGCCCAAGCGTAGAAAATCAATGAGAAAATGGTTAACGCTAGGTTTCTGAAAAAATCGTTCCGAGTGGAATAATGAAAAACCAAGCTGAGCGGGAGAAATAAATACAAAAAAGTCAAGCTTGAAAAAACCATTTCTCTGTTCCGCTGTTAAATTTGTCGCGAATATACTCAGATATTCCTAAATTTCACCAATTCTACCGTATGACAACCAACCGATTAATCAAAGAATCATCACTTTATTTACAGCAACATGCACACAATCCAGTAGACTGGTATCCATGGTCGGAGGAAGCTTTTGAGTTGGCCAAAAAGGAAAATAAACTAGTACTTGTCAGCATTGGTTATTCAGCTTGTCACTGGTGTCACGTGATGGAAAAGGAGTGTTTTGAGGACAATGATGTGGCTGCCTACATGAATGCACATTTTGTGAACATCAAAGTGGATCGTGAAGAACGCCCCGATGTGGATCAAGTGTATATGACAGCCGTTCAACTCATGACGCAAAAAGGAGGTTGGCCTTTGAATTGCTTTACCTTACCAGACGGACGCCCGATTTATGGAGGAACGTATTTTCCGAAAGAACAGTGGTTACACATTCTTCGTTCCTTGGTACATACAAAAGAAAAGGATCCGCAAAAAGTAGAGGAATATGCCACGCGTTTGCAAGAGGGAATTGCTGCAAGTGAATTAATCGACCTTCCACAAGAAATCGAAGTTTTTTCAGAAGAGAAATTACACGAAACAGTAGTGCGTTGGGCGCGAAGTTTTGATACGATGGAGGGAGGAAGTGCACGTGCACCGAAATTTCCCCTGCCGAATAATTATGCCTTCCTTTTGGGGTATGCACAGCATTTTCAGGATGAAAAAGTGGCGCGCCATGTCGAATTGACCTTGGATAAAATGTGTCGCGGTGGAATCTATGATCAAATTGGTGGTGGTTTCGCGCGTTACAGTGTGGACATGCTTTGGAAAGTGCCGCATTTTGAGAAAATGTTGTACGACAATGGCCAATTGATTCAGTTATACAGCAAGGCGTATCGTTCTTTCAAGAAAGAGGAATACAAAAAAGTGGTGTACCAAACGTTTGATTGGTTGGAACGCGAAATGTCTGCTGAAAACGGTGCTTTTTACAGTGCTTTAGATGCCGATTCCGAAGGCGAAGAAGGGAAGTTTTATTGTTGGGAACCTACGGAATTGAAAAGTATTTTGGGCGACGATTACGCTTGGGCAAAAGACTATTGGAACCTGAATCAACGCGGGTTTTGGGAAGATGAAAAGTACATTCTCTTGCGAACTGAAAGCCCTGAAGACTTTGCAAAGCAGCACAAGCTTGACGTTAGTGATTTTCTAAAACGCCTTGAACAAGCCGAGAGTTCATTATTATTTGTTCGCAATCAACGCATAAAGCCAGGGAAAGACACCAAAGCATTGACTTCATGGAACGCCATGGTTTTACGTGGTTTGGTTGAAGCCTATGCTGCCTTCGAAGACGAACGATTTTTGTTGAGAGCCCGCAAATGCGCCCGTTGGTTGTTGGATGCGCAATGTAAAGCGGATGGTAGTTTGTACCATAATTTCGCCAATGGTGTAGCAAACATTGATGGTTTTCTGGAAGATTATGCATTTACAATCGATGCGTTTATTGCTTTATATCAGGTGAATGGCGAATTAATTTGGCTGGAAAAAGCCTATGAGTTAGGTCAATATGTAAGCGAACATTTTCAGCACGAAGAAAGCCGTATGTGTTATTTCACACCAAAAGAAAACGGACTTATTGCCCGAAAAATGGAGTTGAATGACAATGTGATTCCGGCAAGTAATTCGATGATGGCGCACAATTTCTTGAAGTTGGGACATTATTTCCGAGAAGATAAATGGATACACGATGCCGAACAGATGTTGGCGAATGTGTACGATGGCATGGAGCAATACGGTTCGGGTTACAGCAATTGGGGCTTGTTACTGTTGCAAATTCTTCAGAAAACCAAGGAAATCGTTGCGATTGGATACGCGCCACAAGATTTTTTAATGGTCTTTTCTCCTGAAAATCTGCTTTCTTACCACGACAGCATCCCACAAGCCCAAGGACACGACAAAGGTATTTATGTGTGTACAGATGGAGCTTGTTTGCCACCTGTTGAGAGTGTGGGGGAGATGAGGGATTTTATAAAGTAAAATTTCACTTGTAACAGTAATTTTTTTCGAGCCATAAATCTATTTCAATAACCAAATAATTACAGCAAATTGACTTTTTCCCAACCACTCACACTTTTTTTTGAAATAATTCGTAAGAATATTTTACTTTTATGAAAAATCGAAAATAATTCAAACGAAATACTATGAAATCTAAAATTGCTACCCTTTTTGCCGTGATTTTTACAGTTGGACTTTTAGCTTCTTGTGGTGGAAGTAAAAAAGTAAGCTGCGACTCCTATTCTAAAGTAGAAAAGAAAAACACTATTTCACAGGCTCGCTAATCATTTGCCACTTTTCCGGTGAGCGTAATGGTCAAACATACTCTTCAACGTACATCCCGTTTTTCGGTTGATGTACGTTTTTTTATTCTTTAAAAATCAACAGCAATGCAACGTTATCAAAATTATATTTTAGGTCAATGGGTAGACGGTGAAGGAACCGAAACCAATTTGTACAATGCCATTACAGGTCAACAAATCGGAACCGTTTCCAGTGCAGGAATCAACTTTTCAGAAGTACTTGAATACGGAAGAAAAAACGGCCGTGCTTTACGCAAAATGACCTTCCAAGAACGCGGAAGAATGTTAAAAGCTTTGGCACTTTACCTCATGGAACGTAAAGCAAAATATTACGAAGTAAGTGCGTGGACAGGAGCCACAAAAGTGGATTCATGGATTGATATCGAAGGAGGAATTGGTAATTTATTTGCAAATGCATCCTTGCGTCGCCAGTTTCCCGATTTACCATATTATGTGGACGGAACAGCGGCACCACTTTCCAAAAACGGAACCTTTATTGGGCATCACATCATGGTACCCAAAGAAGGTGTTGCAGTACATATAAATGCATTTAACTTCCCAATTTGGGGAATGCTTGAAAAAATTGCAGTGAATTTCATGG
>CAZHPL010000134.1:0-8337 GCA_964534495.1 uncultured Lishizhenia sp. | reverse complement strand
ATCAGTTTCCGGTTGACGCATGTAGATTTTGTCTTCCAACAATTCTTGAGTTGCAACAGCTGTTGGCTTAGGCATTTTTTCGTAATGCTTAGAAATTTCAATTTGCTCTCTGTTTTCAAAAATCTCTTCCAAATTGTCTGTATGCGAAGCAAACTCTTGTAACTTTTGAGTTAATTCTTCACGTGTTTCAGAACTGATTTGGTTAGCTCTTTTTGAGATGGCAACCAACGACTTGTAAATGTTCCCTGTTTTTTCCTCTAACAAAATAGTGTCACGAGTTACAGTCGTTTTTTCAGCTTGTGTGTTTTTTAGGCTCATTTTTAAGCGTTTATTCGATTTTTGTGTCTTTTTCTTTTTCCTTATCTACTTGCTTCATCAAATTATCGAGTTCTTTCAGATAATCGGATTTAGCATACAAGGTGGCAAAGTTACTGAATCTTTCTTTAGTTTGTTCGAGTCGTTCCAATTTTTTAGACGGAATACTGTTAATAGCTAACATATATGAGTTTTTCACTAAAATGTAAGATGCTTCTTCGCAAAAACGCGACTTACTATATTTCTCTAAGAATATTTCAGCAGAAGTTACTGCCGCTCTATAATTTTCTGTTTTGGCAAACAATCGAACTTGTTCAAAATCCTTTCTTTCCAGCTTAAAGCGAAGATTATCAATCACATTATTACAAGAATCGACCAATTTAGATTGCGGATAACGATCCACGAATGATTGAATACTATTGATAGCTTGTTCTGTTTCTGATTGATCCAATGAATATTCAGGCGAATTTTTTACATTACTCATAGCCATCATGAAGTAAGCTTCTTCTGTCTTTGGACTATACGGAAAGCGTTGAACGAAAGAGCTGTAATAATACCCTGACATGTAGAAATCCTCAATTTCATAATAGCTTTTTGCTAAACGATAATAGGAAAGCTCCCCTTCTCCTGTTTTGGGTGCATGCTGATAAATTTGCTCGTACAACACGATACAGCGATCAAATTCTTTTTCATCGAAAAGTGTATTTGCCTTCTCAAATTTCTTATTGTAGTCGTCGCCTTTTACAATCGCGTTGTAATCCGAGCAGGAAAACAAGGCAAATATTGATAAAAGAACAAAATATAATTTTCTCATTAGCGTATTCTTAAACTTCTTCCAACTTGTAAAACAGAAGAGGGTTTCAATCCATTCAAACGACAAATATTGGAAACTGTTGTGTTATTTCTATCAGCGATTTCAGTCAAAGTGTCCCCTGAACGAATTTTATAATATTTGGCTTGTGGTTTTTTAACTTGCGGTTTGGGCACAACTTGTTCTTTTACAACACCTTCAACAGCAACAGAATCTCCTGGTTCAACTTCAGGGTTTGGCGAAACAACCGTTTAATTAGTGGGTTGAGTGGCAGTTGGATTTGCCTCATAAAAATCACTTGGTTTAGCCCCCGGACGGAACAAGGCTTTGTGAACGAAGAGATTTTCATTCTTAAGCAAACGTTTGTCAAAGTCAATAATTTCTTCGGGATTAAACGGCGCATCATAAAAACGAACTTCGAAATGTAAGTGCGGACCAAAAGAACGACCTGTATTTCCTCCTAGACCAATCGGTTCACCTGCTTCAACATCTTGATCTGGAAAAACTAAAAATTTACTTAAATGGGCGTAAAAAGTCTCGAGTCCATTGTAGTGTCGAATCACAACTAAATTTCCGAAACCACCTTCATTGTATTTTGCATAGCGCACTTTTCCTGCCCAAGCTGCTTTTACGGTATCCCCAATATCTAAATCCAAGTCAATACCATTGTGATTTCTTCCACTTCTCGGTCCATAACGCGAAGTAACAACCCCAGGAACTGGTATATTAAATTTACTATGTTCTTCGTCGTTGAGGCACAACCAAACTGTATCTTTTAATTTGGATAAATCATTATTTCTGCTCGTAAAACAAACCTCATTATTCCACGAAAGTGAATAAGGAGCGATTTGTTCTGTTGTCATGATTTTGTGAATACGAGGATTCATTATCCCATCAAAAGTATTGGTCTTTAGAAAAGCCCACGTTTTATTGGAATAAATCACCATCTTACCGTAGGAAGTTTCCACTGTATCCAATGCTTTCTGTGCATTTATTTGCAGAGCAGAAAAACTAAAAAAGAGTAAGAAGAGTAATGTTAACTTGCGCACCCGATTTTTTTAAGGTTCCCAAAGTTAGTCAAATTATATTAAATCTCCCTTACATCAATGACTTCAATGTTAAACAACACATCCTCATTGGGTTGAATTAAATTGGCGTATCCTCTTGTTCCGTAAGCCTGTTTGCTATCCAAAAGGATTAAGTAGCGCTCGCCTTTTTTAGCATTTTTTAGAATTTTTCGTAAGCCAGGAACAATCGATTTTTGACCTGGAATGTACTTAATCGGGAAATTTGATAGATAGGTATTCATGACCGAAGCCTTTGATTCAGTAGATACAATCGAGTGAAAACTAATCTCTTTGGAGTCCGCATTATCTGCCTTTAAATCTTCACCGTCTTTGATTTTCCAACTCTTGATACCTTCCTCATTAACTCCTGGTGTCACAACAGCATACATTTTCACATACAACCACATAGGACTATTTGCAGGTACAACTCCTTTAATACTTTTCGCTCCGAAAGCTAAATCAGCAGGAATTTCAATTTTAGCAAAGTCACCAATTTTCAATTCAGGCAAGGCCAAATCCCAACCCGGTGTTTGCATATTGTAACCTATCAAAAAAGGAATGGCAGGAACATTTAATTTGTTATTTCCATCAATGATTTTTCCATCGGGCAAAGCAAGACGGTATTCCATCAAGACCATATCTCCCTTCTTTACTTTTTGTCCATTTCCTTGATTGATCCATTTGATGACGATTCCGTTTTGATACGATTTTACTTGGTCAATCTTACCTTTTTCGAAATTGCGCAAATTCTTTTTCACATCTGAAAAATTCGTATCCGCCTCCACTTTTGGTTTTTTCATCCCGTGCTTTGAAATGACGCGATTGCTTTTTAAAGTCTTTGGTCTATCATCTGTACAAGACAGTAAAATGGATAAAAGCGCTAAAACGGTGAGTGAATATCTCATATTATTTCAAATCAATTAATGCTACATCAAAATACAAAACGGCTTGAGGTGGAATCGTAACACGATCGCCCAAAAGTCCATGCCCTAAATAACTAGGTAGAATCAATTTGGCTTTATCACCAACGCGCATGAGTTTCAATGCTTCGTGAATACCCGATTCCTTTTCACTTTTATCAATGACAACCAATTCTGTTTCATTTGCAGGTGTTTCGTAACAAATTGTTCCGTTTAATCGCTCGACACGTATACGAATCGTTGCTTGTTGACCTGACTGTGCTAGCGGACCTTTTCCTGAAGATTGATAAATCATATAACGCAAACCTGATTCCGTTTGGGTCATTTTCAAGGAAGTGTAGTGGGCTAAAAATAATTTGATTTGCAATTGCTCGCGTTCATTCACCTCTTGGTTAAAATCAACAGAATGGGCATCGCTCCATTTTTCCTTTTTAGGTTTGGGTTTATTTCCCCGACAAGAAATCAATGTCAGGCTACTTACAACTAAAATGAAAAGTACTCGCGTTTTCATGGAATCAACTCCCCTACTAACGATTTAAAGCGTGCAATGGTTACATCCAATGGTTCTAAACTTTCGCCACCAGCTGCATATTTGTGTCCACCTCCACCAAAATTACGAGCAGAAAATTCGTTTACAAAATAATTTCCTTTGGAACGGAAAGAGATTTTCACACCGTCTTTACGCTCCATAAAAAAGGCACCTACTTGCATTCCTTCGATGGATAAAATCACATTCACCAAACCTTCTGTATCGCCTTTTTGATAATCAAATCGATTTAATTCATCTTGAGTAAGTGAAATGATTCCAATGGGTAAACCTTCTAAAATTTCTAATTTTTCTGCAATGGCATAACCACGTAGTTGCAAGCGATCCATGGAATTTACATCGTAAATAGCCTCATGAATATGATGATGCTCTAATCCAATCCCAAGTAAATGTGCTAAAATCTCGTGTGTCTGTTTATCAACGGATGGGAAACGAAACGAACCTGTATCCGTCATGATTCCAAGATAAATTCCTTCTGCAACCGAAGCATCTAGTAAATCGAGTTCTCCCATTTCCTGAATACACTGATAAATCATTTGTGCTGTGGAACAAACGGTTGGACGTGAAATCATCAAATCGCAAAAATGCTCTGGATTCGTGTGATGATCAATCATGATTTTGAAAGCATTTGTTTTTTCAAACACACTTTCCATACTTTTCCCAACTCTACTTTTTCCGTTGTAATCCAAGCAATAGAGTACCTGTGTTTCCACAATGACTTGTGTAGCATACTCGGGATTGTCTTCGTAAACGAGATAATTCACATTTCTTAAAAACGGCAACAGAAATGCCGGTGGTTGATCTGGTAAAATCAATACGACATTTCTGTTCTTTTTCTTCAGGAAACGGTACCAAGCAACGGAGCTTCCAATAGCATCACCATCAGGTGACTTATGGGTTGTAATTACTTGGTTTTCATTTTCTTCAATTCTTTTTTTTAGTTCCTGCATCAGCGATTAATGATTGGAATTCATGTGTTCGTCTTCTTCTGGATCTGGAGGAAATAATTTCGGAGAATCTTCTTTCTTTTGAAGTTTGTCCAACATATCTTCCAACTGAGAAATCGAAATGCGTTTTGCGATGATTTTCTTGTCTATGTCTAATACGTAAATCTGTGGCGTTGAAAAGACATCGTACGTGGTTTGATAGTTCAGTGATTCCAAAGTTGTCGGTTTTTTGTCACCAGGGAACATAGGAACAAACTTTTCTGGTTCTTTTTTAGCCGCCTCGTACAATTTATCAGTAACTGCAGCATTAATGAATGTCAATTTGTACTCACGAATAAACTTTTTCCAGTTTTCAAAATCCTTTCCAACTGCTTTACCCACGGCATACACTTCAACGTTTCTTGCTTTCAGTTTCTCCTCGTACAAACGTTGTAATTTTGGAGTTGTTTTTTTACAATGTCCACACTCTGGATCATAAATGTATAAAATCGTATAATCTGATTTCAAACTGTACATATCCAACCATTTCGTATCAGAAGTATCTTTCAAAATCAAGTTGGGTGGACGTACCCCCATTACAAGGTTCAATTTGTTGTCTAAGTTATCGCACAAATCTTTGAATTTATCCTCTTCTACCCAATATGCAGGTGACTTTCCTTCACTATTCTTAGTACAGAAATAACGTTTCAACATGTAGTAATACACTTTGTCCATACCCATGATTTCACTTTTTCCATACGTTGAAGCCAGCCAACCAACAGAGTATTCAAACATACGTGATTTTGGATTCAAGCGGTCACAGAAATCAAAAGCATAATGAATCACTGTGTCCCAATGTTGCAACATCATGTTTTTACCGAAGTAGTATTCCAATTTGTTAGCAAAAACTGGATTGTTTGCCATCGCATCATCTTTCAAATCCACATTATCCCAGTAATGATTGCGGTAGTATAAGAATCTAAAATTCGAATCTTTGATGTTTCCTTTTTCGTCTTTTGGAGATTCAGGCACTTCCACTTCTACGGACATTTTTACCAATTTGCCAACCAATTTAGTTGGATTAGCCGCAATTAAATCTTTTTGGTATTTCTCAACATCCTTGTTCAGTCCATCGATTTGTTCAGTCAGTTTTTTAAATTCAGCACTTTCTTTATCCTTGATTTTAGATCGCTCTTCCATCAAACGATTCACTTCCGTTTTCTTTTCTCCTAGATAATTCACATACGGGATAAAAATCTTGTTTTCTTCTGATTTTTTCACCTTCATGTTTTTCACGAAGTCAGGACCTTGTGTTTCTAATTGGACTTCTTCATTATTGTACAAAAATTCAAAATACCGTTGTCCCGGCAAATACAAACCAACAACGCCAGGCTTTTGTTTTTTACCATCAAAAACTACTTCACCAGCTTTCATGTCGGCTGTATCGGCATAGTACAATTTCGAACCGAAATACTTAATCAAGAATACGGTTGTGTCTTTTTGCCCCGTAACTTTCACTCGGATTTTTTGCGCATTTCCTGCAAACGATAACAAAACCATTGCTACCACTACCCACTGTTTGAATTGAATCTTCATTTTTGTGTTTTTTCTGATTACGAATATGAATTAAATAACAAACTCATCAAAATTATTAACATTTCTTTAACCTCGAAAATTATGCCAAAGCACACAAATGAAATAGGAATTGAAATGATTAGATTTGAAATTAATTGAAAAATACAAAGTTCGTTAATCAATCAAATCCATATTCTCATTTAGCTTATTGCTTCCTTTTCCATATTCTTGTTCAATAAAAGCGCCCATTTTCTTTGTCAACACTTTTTGTTTTTTCAATACCGTATAATGCCAAATTAAAAATGGTATTAAAATACCTAGTAACAAAATTGAAAAAGTAAATAAAAGTTGTTTTCCTAGGCTTGGCCAACCTTCAAGAATGCGAACATAGCCTTTCTTTTCCCCCATAAAAATGGCTCCAATACTTGGGGTTTCTTCAACAACCAACATTTTGGGTGTTTTAAAAAACACTTTATATTCCGGGAAATTCTGTTCTATTTTCACCTTAATTTCTTCTAATGTGTAAGGTTTGGTTGTTTTAACTTTCATGTTGTTTTATAGATTTTCAATTTGCACAAAAATATAGAATCCCAAGCTTTTGCGTTGATGAAATTCCGCTTGAAATATAATATAAATAACAAAAAAGCCTCACATTTCTGTAAGGCTTCTTGTTGTGGGGGTTGACGGGTTCGAACCGCCGACCCTCTGCTTGTAAGGCAGATGCTCTGAACCAGCTGAGCTAAACCCCCTTTTTGTTTTGCGATTGCGAGTGCAAAGATATATATTTTATCTTTATCCGTGCAAGTTTTTTTTGAAAAAAAATTAATCTTTTTTTAATTCTTCGATTTTTTGAAGGACATCGTCCAAACCTTCACGGAATTTCTCAAAGTCTTCTTTGTATAGAAATATCTTGTGTTTCTGATAGTTACCATCCCCTTCCTCGTTAGTTGTCTTTTTACTTTCCGTCAATGTGATATATAAATCATTTCCCTTAGTCGATTTGATATCGAAGAAATAGGTGCGTTTTCCTGCTCGAACGACTTTTGAGTAGATTTCGTTTTGATCGTTATTCATGGGTTTGATTGAATTTTACTTCAAATATGCTATTTTTTAATTTAATTTCAAAGTATTGTTTTTTTTTTACGAAGAACGTTGTAAATTTCAACCGCAATTCTATTATATTAATTTGTTTATTACTGAAAATCAAGTGTTTGTTTTGTGAAGGGGTTTTTCATTTTGTAACCAAATTCGATAACTTAACGTAAACACAATAGATGCTTTTTTCTAGACATACATATTTTCTGCCGTTCATACTATTTTTTGTGCTTTTTGCTTGCGAACACAAAAAAGGGATTGTTGAAAAAGGGATAGATTTAACTGAAATTCGTAAACGAGGTAAGTTAATCGTACTCACTGAAAACAGTACTTTATCTTATATTGAGTACCGTGACAAGCAAATGGGATTTGAATATGAAATTCTAGATAGTTTCGCTCGGAGTATTGGAGTTCCTTTGGAGATTAAAGTCGTTTCGAATTGGAATGACATGCTTACGTTTCTCAGAAAAGGCGAAGGCGACATAATTGCAGGGAATTTGGCCGTCACATTAAATCACAAAGAACTTGATTTTTCCGTTCCCTATTATTCTTCGTATCAAGTATTGGTTCAATTGAATACAGATAGTGTTATTACTGAGCCTTCACAATTGGCTGGAAAAGAGGTATATGTCCGTAAATACTCAAGTTACAGCGAGCGTTTGCGTCATTTGCAAGAAGAAATTGGTGATTCTATTCAAATCAAATTCCCAAAAGAGGATATGATTGTCGAAGATTTGGTGGAATTAGTCATTAAAAAGAAAATCCGATTTACTGTCGCACACGAAAATCTTGCACGTTTGGCAAAAGAGCAAAATCCTGGTTTATACATTCGAACTAAAATGTCTTTTATGCAAAAAATGGCATTTGGTTTACGTCATACAAGTCCAAACCTCAAAAAAGAATTAGACAAATTTCTTGAAAAATACACCAATTCAGATGGCTATCTTGTCTTAAAGCAGAAATACTTTGATTATTTGTACCATAGGAGATTAAATTAAAACTGAATTTGTTTATAATATCCTCGATTTCTTATTTCCTCATAACTATAAATTCTTCAATTTACTATTTAAACTATTTGAAT
>CAZHPL010000133.1:0-8350 GCA_964534495.1 uncultured Lishizhenia sp. | reverse complement strand
TTTCACTATTTGAAGGCAATCACGCATCATTTACCACAAAAGACAAAGGTTTATATATTATCATTTGCCAATGTTCACAATACAAGTATCAAAAGTGAAATAGAAGAAATGGACGCGCAGGAAGAAAGCTTGTTGAAGTTCATTTTGGAAAGTCGCATTTTACTCAATACAATGATGTTGACCTTTGGCTCAATTTTCCTTTTCATTCTTTTTAGAACGCGCAGAAGAAAACACTTGGTTCCGGTTTTACCTCCGAAAACAAATACGACACTTGCTTTTGTTGAGTCAATTGCCTCTATTTTTCTGAAGCAACAAATTCCTTCAAGTATTTTGACGATGCAGCGAAAAAACTTTTTTGATACCGTTTTGCGTTATTATTACATCGATATGCACCGCAATGCAAGCGAGGAAAACATTCGGCTTTTGGCAGAAAAAACAGGCTTTGAGATACAAAAGCTAAACACCTTAATCAGTTCGCTCAACATGCGTCATGCAAGTGCTGATAATGAGTTTGTGAGTAAAGTAGCCAAGTTACAGTTGGAATTTTACACCCATTGTGGTATTCACCAACCAATAGAAGAACATGTGAAATCAACGATTGAGATGCGAAGAAATAGTTGGTTGAGCTTACTCGTTCTTACTATGGGAACATTATTTTTCTTGCAAGGCTTAATTATGCTCGCAAAATCGAATCCTGTTGGCGCTGTCTTGTGGGCAATGGGTTGGGTGCTTTTGTTTTGGGCTTTTGCACGTTTTCTACGCATTCATTTTAGTATCAAAAATGGAGTTGTTGAAGTTTACAACGTTTTTGGTAGGAAGTTGAAAGTTAAAAACCCAAGCGATTTCAAAGTACACATGGATGAAAAGAACATTATTCTTGAATTCGATGGCAAGAAAAAACTAATTTCAAAATTCGATACTATGCGGATTGACCGCTCACGATTAGAACGATTTATTCATTTAAAAGACGAACATGACAACAGATGACATGGACATGCAAGCAGGCGAACATACACCTGAGAATAATGCAGAAGATAACTCGGTGACACCGGAAACTTCGTTTACTCAAAATCTGAGTTTCGAACGCGTCAACAATGATTTGATTTGGGTGGCTGATAAAGTCAACTTAGTCCGAGAAGAGTTGGCAAAATTCATTATTGGTCAACATGAAATCGTTGAATTGTTGATTGCTGGAATTTTCGCAAATGGTCACGTACTCTTAGAAGGTGTTCCGGGAGTTGCGAAAACTTTGGCTTCAAAAGTATTGGCAAAGACATTGAATGTAGAGTTTTCCCGTATTCAGTTTACACCCGATTTGATGCCTTCTGATGTGTTGGGGACCAGTGTTTTCAATATGAAAGAATCACAGTTTTTCTTCAAAAAAGGACCGATTTTCGCTAACATCGTTTTAATTGATGAAATCAACCGTGCTCCTGCAAAAACACAAGCATCTTTGTTTGAAGTTATGGAAGAACGCCAAATCACCTATGATGGAGTGCGTTATCCAATGACTTTTCCCTTCTTAGTTGTAGCAACGCAAAACCCTGTAGATTCGGAAGGGACGTATAATTTGCCTGAAGCACAGCTCGATCGTTTCCTATTCAAAATCAAGATTGATTATCCGAATTTAGAACAAGAGGAAGATATTTTGCGCCGTTACAAAAATCAAATTGGTTCCGCTGATTTGACGAAAATCCAAGCCGTTTTTTCTTCAAATGAGTTAGAGAAAATCCATACAGTAATGGAAGATATCATCATTGAAGATCATTTGTTGAAATACATTGCAGCGATAACACACCGTACGCGCAGTCATGGGAAATTATTCTTAGGTGCGTCTCCACGCGCCTCTTTAGCGATGTTGCGTGCAGCAAAAGCAATAGCAGCAATTCGTGGACGTGATTTTGTGACACCTGAAGACATTCGCTTTGTGACTGTTCCTGTTTTGAACCACCGCTTAATCCTTACTCCAGAAGCAGAAATGGAAGGCTTTACTTCGGAAGATGTTATTCGCGAAATCGTTGAATCAATCGAAGTGCCTCGTTAATGAATTTAATCGGAAACATATTACTCACTCGGCGATTTTTCTGGTTGTTAACCGGATTTGTTTTGCTGTATGGTTGCGGGTATTTGAATCCATTTTATGCTGAAATCGCAATATATGCCTTTTTGGTGCTGGGTGTTTTGTGCGTGATTGATTTCATGATTTTACTATTATTTGGTAAAGAGCCTATATTACACCGCAAATTTCAGGAGCGTTTAAACCTAGGTGATTCCAATAAAATTCAATTGGAATTAACTGGGAAAAGTGCCTTTGTTCTTCGTTATGAATTAAATGAAGGATTCCCTGATTTTATGCAAAATCGCTCTACTAGTTTTTATGGACGATTGAGCAACAAAACCAAAGTCATTTCCTATTATGTAAAGCCAACGAAAAGAGGTTTGTATCACTTCAATCCGATTTATCTGTTTTTGAAAAGCGATATTGGTTTGATAGAAAGAAGACACATCATTTCGAAAGAAACTCCATTGTCTGTCTTTCCTTCTGTGCTGCAAATGAAAAAGTATGAGTTACTTGTTTTTCAACATCAGAAAGCGGGAACTGGTATCAAAAAAGTACGTCGTTTAGGTACAGCAACGGAATTTGAACAAATCCGAAATTATGTTTCGGGCGATGAATTGAAAACCATCAACTGGAAAGCGACAAGTCGTAAAAACGAGTTAATGGTGAATCAATATCAAGATGAAAAATCGCAGCCTGTTTATTGTATTATTGACAAAAGTCGTACGATGCAAATGGAATTTGAAGGCATGACGATTTTGGATTATGCGATTAATTCAACGCTTGTTTTCTCCAATATTTGCTTGTTGAAGGGTGATAAAATCGGATTAATGTCCTATTCCGATAAATTAGGAACACAAATTCCTGCCGATAGCAAAAAAGGACAGATGAAAGTAATCATGGACGCCTTGTATCGCCAACAAACGAAGTTCATGGATGCCAACTTCGAACTGCTTCAAACCCAAGTGCGTCAAAAAATAAAAACGCGTTCTCTCTTGTTGTTGTTCACCAATTTCGAGAATGAATTTGCCATGCGACGTGCTTTACCTTATCTCATTCAAATGGGTAAACGTCATCGTTTGGTTGTCATTTTCTTCCAAAATAATGACTTGAAAGATTTGGCATATCGCCCTCATTTTTCCATTTCAGAATTATATACTTCGGTCGTGGCTGAACGTATGTTGACATCCAAAGCGCGAATGGCACGTGAAATGAAACAATACGGTATTCAAACGATTCTGACCACACCTCAAGAATTATCGGTGAGTGTCATCAACAAATACTTGGAAATGAAAGCGAAAGGCTCTTTTTAAGACTATCGGTTCGTTTTATAAAAACAAATAAAGCTTATATTAATAAAATACACTAGTTTATATTGTAAAAATATAATAATTTATTTTTGTAAACTAAAGTGTAGCTATTGGCTTAGCAAAAAACGGGAGATAAAACAAAATTGCTACAACTAAAAGACTTGAAAAAATCGATTCAATTATAAGTTTTTACACTATTTAAAATGCTTGCCAATGCTTTTTTTCCTAATTTTGAATCATTCAAAATAATCATTTAAAAATCTTAAAATATGGCATTCGAATTACCAAAATTACCTTACGCTTACGACGCGTTAGAACCATACATCGACGCTCGCACAATGGAGATTCATCACACGAAACACCACCAAGCGTACATCACGAACTTAAACAATGCAATCGCAGGTACAGAAATGGAAAACATGACGATTGAAGAAATTTTGAAAGTGTGTAAAGACAAACCGGCTGTTCGCAACAACGGAGGTGGATTCTGGAACCACAATTTGTTTTGGGAGATCATGGCACCTAATGCAGGAGGAAACCCAACAGGTGAGTTGGCTGCTGCAATTGATGCAACATTTGGTTCTTTCGAAGCATTCAAAGATGAATTTGCAAAAGCAGGTGCAACACGTTTCGGTTCAGGTTGGGCTTGGTTGTGCGTAACAGACGGAAAATTGGAAGTTTGTTCAACACCCAATCAGGACAATCCTTTGATGGGAGAAGGTTGCAACGGAACACCAATTCTTGCTTTGGACGTGTGGGAACATGCTTATTACTTACATTATCAAAACAGAAGACCTGATTACATTAACGCATTTTTCAGTGTGATTAATTGGGACCTTGTAGCTGCAAAATACGCTGCTGCGAAATAATCAAATCGGATTTTAACGGTGAAAGGGATTGATGCGTCAGTCCCTTTTTTTATTTTCGTTCTTTTTTACATGCGCGTTCTACACCTTTTCTTTTTCCTAAGTTTGTTTTCCTTGGCAAACGCCCAATTTCATTTTCAATTGAAAGATAAAATCACAGGTGAAGCTCTTTCATTTGCCAAAATTATTCCTGAAAAAGAACAAGCACTTTTAGCAGATTTGGACGGAAAGTTTCAATTGCAAAACGCAGAACAAAAAATCTTTGTAAAAGCAGTTGGTTATTTGGACACAAGCATTCAGTTGTATACCTATAGTGATGCTGTGATTTTGCTTCGCCCCAATCTGAAAGCAATTCAAGAAGTGAATGTGAAGCCGGGTTACAATCCTGCGATTCGTATTATTGACCAAGCAGTGAGCAACCGCAAGAAAAATCATCCGATGGAAAATGATGGTTTTATCAGTCAACAATACAGCAAGTTTATTTTTGATATTGATGCCGAAACGCGTCGCAAGTTGATGGATTCTTCGACCTTGAAGAAAGGAGATACCACCTTGTTGAAACTTAGAAATTTCTTTGATAAGCAATATATTTTCTTGATTGAAAATGCTTCTCGACACTTTTTTGAACCACCTTATAAAGAGAAAGAAATCATTGATGCGTATAAGGTTTCTGGATTTTCAGATCCGATTTTTTCAACGTTCGCTCAGGAAATGCAATCCTTTCATTTTTATGATAATCAAGTGGCGTTGCTAGGAAAAGAGTATATAAATCCCATCGCATTTGGAACGCACAATCGCTATTGGTTTACCTTGGAGGACACGACTTTGGTAGGTTCAGACACTACATACACCATTTTTTATCATCCACGAAAAGGCAAAAATTTTGAAGGTTTAACAGGTCGTTTGTACATCAACACGAATGGATTTGCGATTGAAAAAGTTACCGCTTCTCCTTATTCACCCGATACTTCAGGAATGCACATGGAGATTACGCAAGAGTACATTTTTGCAGATAACACGAAATGGTTTCCTTCCAAATTATCAACAAACATTGAGTTTTATACAAGCGCCATTGATGCTGAAAAAGGTACTGCAAGTGTGAGTGTGGGCGGTGCGCCTGCCAAACCCAAAAGTTATATCGTCGGGAAAGGGTCAACTTATATTTCTTCGGTGAAATTCAATCCGAAAGAATTGGAGAAAGAACGATTTAACAACGTCTCGACACAAACCTTGCCGGGTGCGGAATTCACAAAAGAAAATAAGTGGAATGCATTTCGAATCGATTCCTTGTCTTCAAGAGAGCAAAACACTTATGTTCAATTGGATAGCTTTGTCAAAAAGAACAACCTGAACAAGTATTTGTATGCTTTAAAAGTACTTTCCACTGGAAAAATCCCTGTGAAATACATCAATTTGGATTTGAAACGACTCATTAATTACAATCCGTATGAAGGTTACCGCATTGGTTTGGGGCTTGAAACGTCCGAACGTTTGCTGAAACCGGTTTTAGTAGGTGCTTATTTTGATTACGGAACGAAAGACAAAGCTTGGAAATACGGAGCCTACGGAAGTGTTTTTATTCACCGACAAAGTGGGACACAGCTCGATCTTTTCGCGCAAAATGACGTAACAGAAGTAGGAACGTTTAAAGCGATTAGCAGTTTGAATTTTTTAAATGGCGAATTGGCGCGTGAATTATATGTCAAAAACAAGGCGCAGCAAAAGAAAGCAGGTCTTGCATTTCAAACCTATGTTCGTTCGAATATGGGCTTTAGAGTAGAGGCGAATATACAGCAAGTAAATTATTTAAACGGATATCAATACCACGCTGCTTCTCAATTCGATGTGTTTGAAACATCATTGATTTGGTCGTGGAATATGCGTGAAAAAGTGAATCTCTTGGGCAATCAACGCATTCCTTTACCGAATAAATTTCCAAAATTTCAAGTGCAAGTAGATAAAGGTTGGACGGCTAATTTTGGTTTTTTCAGTGGTCAGCAAAACTATTTGCGATTATTGTTTCAAGCGCAGCAAACGTTTCCCATTTTAGGTGTGGGTAGGTTCAGTTGGTGTACGCGAGCAGGTTGGACCCAAGGAGACGTGCCTTTATTTTTTCATCAAGCTGTTGCAGCGACAGGCGAGAAGTGGACTTTGTCTGTGGCAAATACCTTTGAAACAGTGGGTGTGAATGAGTTTTACCACAAAAAATCTGCGGCTGCTTTTTTGCGCTGGACCTTCAATGCGAAACGAACAAAAGCCAAATGGAATGAGCCACAATTAGGTTTCCACTATGCGTATGGAATTGGAGAATTTACCGATAAAAGCGAACACAATTTCTACTTCCGTTCGATGGATAAAGGTTTCCACGAAGCAGGTGTTTTCATGAATGGCCTACTCGTTTCAGGAAATGCAACGATTGGAATTGGAGTATTCTCTCGCTTTGGTTACTACGCAGATGCGGATTGGAAGCGTGATCTCATGCCAAATAATTTAGTTTTAAAATAGATCAACCCTTACATCATAAGTAAATTACGATTGTTAAAGTTCTAGTTCTACTCGGGATTGAATGGAAAAGTTTTTTTACTGCCCCTTTCCAATCAAAAAGACGGTTGGGATTTTCGACAAATCGTAGGCATGGTCGCGCCAATCAGCTACTGAACGTGTGCGGATTTGTTCGTGGTAGGTTGTTAAACCGGAAGCAATACACAATTCAGTACTGTCGCCCAATTCGTTGAGCATGTCTTCTAGTACGTTCATGTTACGAAAAGGCGTATCCATGAAAATATGAGTGGTACCATTGCGGCGTGTGTCCATTTCGAAATCACGTAGTTTTCGAATGCGGTCCTTGCGCTCTTTGGGTAAATATCCATGAAAAGCAAATTGTTGCCCTGAAAAACCACTTCCCATCAAGGCCAATAAAAACGAAGAAGGACCGACTAATGGTGCAACTTGAATTCCTTGTGAATGAGCTAAATTTACTAAGTCAGCTCCTGGATCGGCAACACCCGGACACCCGGCTTCAGAAATCACACCAACGTTTTCGCCGCGTGTCATTGTAAGTAACAAATCCATCAATTGTTCTTCGTTCGTGCGCTTGTTTAATAACACAAATTTAGAATCATCAATCGGAAAACTTCGGTCCATTTTACGCAATAAACGTCGCGCTGATTTAATGTCTTCCACGGCAAAAACACGCAGATTACTTACCAATTGAATAACATCTGCTGGAATAATGTCATTTACACTTTCTCCTCCCAAGGTGTTTGGGATAAGGTATAATTTACCTGAATTTGCCATCTTTTATTTTCTCGATTACTTTGTCTGTACACGCATCCAAAAGCTGATACACTTCTTCAAAATCTTTCATACTTCCATAATATGGATCTGGAACAGCCGTATTTGTGTTTGGGTATAATTCATTTGCCATGAAGAATACTTTACTTTTGTCTGCTTCATTTCGCGCCAAGCGACAAATATTTTGATAGTTGGATTCGTCCATGCAATAAATCACGTCGAAATCATCAAAATCACGAGCAGTAAATTGACGTGCACGCAAGTCATGAATCGGTGTGTTAAACTTTGCACCCGTTTGAATCATGCGTTTATCAGGAGCCTCACCAACGTGATAGTTAGCTGTGCCCGCAGAGTCCACATAAACAGGGAGTTTGTTCTCCATTACTTTTCTGCGCAAGAGTCCATCTGCCATGGGTGAACGGCAAATATTTCCTAGGCAAACCATTAAAATACGCAAGGAAGCTTCTTCCGGTGGCAGCATCTTATTGAATCGTCAATTTCTTTTCCAATTCTTCAAGGTAATGACGGAATTGTTTGTCCGTTTCAGAAAGATTGACAACCGTTCTACAAGCATGTAATACCGTAGCGTGGTCTTTTCCACCACAATGTGCACCGATATTTGCCAAAGAAGATTTTGTCATTTTCTTAGAGAAGAACATAGAAATTTGACGCGCTTGAACTACTTCACGCTTACGCGTTTTAGACTTCAACATTTCGATTGGTAAGTCGAAGTAATCACAAACGATTTTTTGAATGTATTCAATAGAAACTTCGCGAGCCGTACTTTTCACGAATTTATCTACCATTTGTTTCGCTAAATC
>CAZHPL010000132.1:0-8455 GCA_964534495.1 uncultured Lishizhenia sp. | reverse complement strand
TGTAGTTGAATCGACTGTGTTTCGTTCATTAATTCCAAATAATAAACGCCAACGCTCCATTTCGATACATCCAATTTATATTCATCTTTCATGGTAAAAGTACTGATTTCTCGTCCCGTTTCATCGCTTATTTTACCAACGAGAACACCAGGGCTTTTAATGGTCAAATGTTCATTTGAAGGATTTGGGAACACCATTGAAAAACTGCTTAATTCATTCAAGCCTGCTTGTGTATAGACCGTTATGTATGATGTGTCACTTGCTATACAGCCATTAAAATCGGCAACGGAATACACAATTGCATGCGTTCCTACACCTGCGAGTCCTGGGTGAAAGGAGGTACCAATTACACCATCACCACTATAGGTTCCACCAGAAGGAATACCCGGGCTTACGTTGAAAGCTGAGGAACCTTGACTTATCGTTGAAACGGTTTCATCGTAATTCACGGATTGCACATTAAAGAAGTCGATAAAAAGTGAGTCGCGAGAAGAGCATCCTGCAATGTTTGTGCCTTGCACATAGTATTTACCTGAAACAGGGTAGAAGGGTACGCCATTTGAAACACCACCTGACCAAGCATAAGTTACAGCATTCCCATTGGCTGTAAGCGTCACTTGTGTTCCAGGACATATAATTTGATTGGAACCTGCGTCCACAAATGGATTTGCGTATGAAGCTAAATTCACATAATTTGATCTTGATTTACAACCTTTATTGTCTGTCACAATCGCACGATAAGCACCTGGAGTGGGTGTAACGATGGAAGTTCCTGTTGCACCATTTGACCATAAAATCGAAGTAGGGACAATAGTCGTTGACATTGAAAGTGAAGCTGTTGAACCAGGGCAAATTCCTGTTGAACCACTTACCGCTACAGGTCGATGACGTTGTAAAATAGTTTCATGTGCGTTCGCTATTCCGTAGCCATAACCGTTATTAGGAGTAATACCCGTATAAGGACTTGAAGTTGCTGTATTCAATAAATCAGTTTTGAAATCAGCATAAGTTGCATGTGCACATTTTTGCAAATACAGTGCAGCAATTCCAGCAACAACAGGCGAAGCCATTGAAGTTCCACCATTTCGAACATGATAGCCACCTTGATCGATAGAAGAATTATTAGCCGGGTTGGATAAAAACCACATTGGCCCTGAACCCAAAGAAATACCACCGCTTGCAGCCACATCAGGTTTAGTTATTCCATTTCGCGTTGGTCCTTTACTACTAGTTGGTTCCAAGGAGGCAACTGGAATGGTTGGAGTAGGGGAATACCAGTTTCCATTTTTGTCATAATGTCCCGAACGATTGCGAATGTTTGCTACTGAAATTACTTTATCCGAGCAATTCCAAGAAGAAACAATAGATTGCAAAGTATCTGGCATGTTGTAATGTGCTACCGCTGGATAAACTTGAACACTAGGGATTTGTGCCACAAAATCACTTAATTGCATCCATGAACCTCCCCAAAGGTCATATTGTCCAGCACCGAACGTTTCAAATCGATAGAGATAATCCAAAGAATCAATTGTGGTGAAAATAATGTTCGCATGAAAATTTCCACCGACTATTTCACGATACGTTTCAATGCAAGCAATTCGCTCATGATTACTATTGTAAATCGTGTCATAAATGGCGTCAGGAGTAATATTTTGATTCATTATATGAGAAGTACTTCTACCTCTGAAACCATAAAACGGTTCAGGTAAATCCGCTGCGAACGAGAAATTATATCCTGCTTGAGACGTATCTGACCACAAATCGAAAAGGATTTTATTGTGTCCCATCAAGGTATTATTAGGGTTGTTGACACTCCAAACAAAGGAAGTATCACTGCTTACATTTCCTCTAACGTGATATTTACCATTTGCACCCGAATTTCCTGCGGCACAAACCACAATTCTACCGTCTTTGGATGTAAGTAACGAGTCAATATATTCAGCAGCGGGATCGGTTCCATCGTGACTTCCTAGATACGCACCCAAAGATAAATTCACTACAGCTGGTTTTCCTAAAGAGTCAGCCACTTTAAAAATGTAATCACAAGCATCAGCAATTGTTAAGGTCCAATTCGGTAAATTAAAATCAGTTTCAACTACAATAATATCCGCTTCAGGAGCAACACCTTTGTTTTGAGAATTAGCTCGAGCATTTCCAGTTGCCATGCCTGTTACAGTTGTTCCATGAGCCGTTCCTGTCTCAAGACTTGTACATTGTGAGTTATCAATTTGAGTTTTGTTCCAAACAGTTCCGTAATTATAAGGTTGAGCTAAAGTTCCTGTATTGATGGTATGGTCCCAATAGCGCAAAACACGTGTTTTTCCATTAGACAATTTGAAATCCGGATGATTAAAATCCAAACCTTGATCAACAACACCAATAATTACATCTCTTCCGGTATAACTTGTATCCAAGCCCGTACCTTGATGAACCAAATTCACTTTGTGACGCACCACAGCAGAGTCAGCAAGTGGCATCGGATTCGTGAATTCATAATAAACCCCATCCAAATTTCCATTTTGTTTTTGCTCCACCAACCATGCCGCTTCAGCTTGAATAAAGATCCAATTTTTGGTTTTGTATTTGATTTCAATACCCGATTTGGCAAGAAAATCACTGTTTTTCTGTGAGTTATTTACCGCAACCGACATATTCTGTGTAGGATTTGCAACAGCATACGATTCTAATCGAAAGTGCTTTTGCTGTGCTTTCAATCCTGTAACAGCCAGTAATAATGATGCTAACAAAAAGAATTTCTTCATTTCAATGTATTTATCAAATAAGAGCTTTATCGCTAAAAATCAATTCATTCTATAAACTTGCAAATTACGAAAAGAATTTTCAAAGAAGCAACGACAAAATGATGTTCATCAGATTAATTCATGAATCTTACGACTATGTGCTGAGAAATGCTATTTTTGAAAAAAAATTATCCGAATGAAAAAGACGTTTCTTAAAATTGGTGTATTCCTAATGATCTTGGCAGTTAAGCCAGAAATCCTTGCACAACCTATCCCTGGAACATTAAATTGGTACAATGGTGAAGGAACTGGAATGCAAACCGATAAAGCTTACAGCTTATTGAAAAAGAAAAAGTCTAAAACCGTTATTGTAGCTGTAGTTGATTCGGGTGTTGACATTGAACACGAAGATTTACAAGGTAAAATTTGGACCAATGCCAAAGAAATTGCTGGAAACGGAGTTGATGACGATAAGAATGGTTACATTGACGATGTTCACGGATGGAATTTCTTAGGAAATGCAAATGGAAAAAATGTGGATGCTGCTCGTTTGGAAAAAGCACGTATCCTAGCGAAATTGCAAGACAAATACAATGGGATTGATCCGCAGACGATTACGTATGATGAAGAGTTTTCTCTGTACCAACAAGTGCAGGCGGACGTTGAGTCGCAATTGGCTAATTTCCAAGAATACGAAGCAGCTTTGGGAACAGGTCAATTTGATGCTGAAACAGAAACGTACATTAAAGAGCAATTATATTACAACCTGAATGTAGATTTCGACGATCGTTCAATTATTGGTGACAATCCAGATGATTTTACAGACACAAAATACGGAAATTCAAATGTGGAAGGTCCAGATGCTTTGCACGGAACGCACGTAGCGGGAATCATTGGCGCCATTCGTGGAAATAATAAAGGTGGTGATGGTGTCGCAAACGATGTATTAATCATGCCAGTGCGTGTTGTGCCAAATGGTGATGAACAAGATAAAGATGTGGCTTTGGGTATTCGTTACGCAGTTGATAACGGTGCACAAGTAATCAATATGTCTTTTGGAAAAGATTATTCTCCACATCAACAAGAAGTATATGAAGCTTTTGCGTATGCAGATTCAAAAGGAGTTTTATTGGTTCACGCAGCAGGAAACGATGCGAAAGATGTGGATTATGAACCCAATTTCCCAACTTCCTTGTATTCTTTCCAAGAAGCGCCTTTAGATCATTTTATTACCATTGGTGCTTCTACTAAAAACAAAGAAGAATTGATGGCATCCTTTTCAAATTTTGGTCAAACGCGAGTTGATGTTTTTGCACCAGGATTTGAAATTTACAACTCCGTTCCACAAAGCGAGTACAAAAACTTACAAGGAACTTCAATGGCTGCGCCGATGGTTGCAGGTGTTGCAGCTATGTTGAAATCGTATTTCCCTGATTTGAGTATGAAAGAAATCAAAGATATTTTGCTATCAACGGCAGTTAAATACGATTCTTTAGGTTCGGCTTGTGTAACAGGTGGTGTTGTAAATGTGTACAATGCAGTTAATGCCTGCTTGAAACTAGAAAAATCGAAAAAATAATGCGTCAGGGCAAGTTATTTGTCTTGTTTGTAGTATTGGCTTTTCATTCGATTGCGCAGAAAGATATTGCTGTCTTGAATCAATTATTGGATAATTGGCACGGGGCAGCTGCGAAAGCAGACTTCAATGCTTATTTTGCTCCAACAACTGACGATTTCGTCTTTTTAGGTACAGCACCGGGTGAGCGATGGGATAAAAAAGCCTTTCAATCTTTCTGTAAACCCTATTTTGATAAAGGCAAAGCATGGGATTTTGTTCCTAGCAATCGAATATGGATGTTTTCAAAAGATGGTAAAACAGCTTGGTTCGATGAAAATTTAGTGACTTGGATGGAAGGCTGTAGAGGAAGTGGCGTTTGTGTCAAGGAAAAATCAGGTTGGAAAATAGCGTATTATAATTTGACGGTTCTTATTGAAAACGAGAAGATTAAATCGTTTATTGAGTTGAGAAAGAATTGAGTGAATTTATTTTGACTAATTCAATCTAACTGAAATTTTCTAATTATAACCTCGTATTGTTATGAAGAAAAATCAATTACTATTTCCAACTATTTTGTTTTTGTATTTCGGGTTGAAAGGCATTTCAAAGTTTGATGTCATTTACAATGTAATTCCGCTGACCTTAAGTGTACTTTTATTCTTTGTTTGGGTATTTTACGAGCGCATTTTTAAGGATTAATTTTTCAACGAAACTCAAAAAGTAATCCATTGGCCGTTGATTAAGAAATTTATCAAATCTATCACTCCAAACATGAATACATTTCCTACTAAGATTACTGTTAATACCTTAATATTTTCCAATTTCGTTAATCTGCTGATAGCTATTCCTGATAATGAAAGCGACCAAAAAATCACTAAATAATAGATGGAGTCTGTAACATTAATTTTAGTATCAAAAATGTAGTAAAACCTATCAACGTATACAAAGATGATTGGGCTAAAAATAAAGAAAGTTAGAAAAGGAATAAATGCATGTAAAATCACAATGATTAGTGGGTAATATTCTGTTTTACAACCCAATAAGCGAATAGGTATTTGATAGAAAAAAGCGTATAAATACCAAAACATCCAACAAAATGGAATAGCAAGAATTCCTGCAAAAGGCATATAAATATACTGATACAAACTTTTAGAAATAATCGTTGTTAAAATGTACAGTGGAATGGGAAGCGAGATAATTCCTTGGATGAAACGATCATATTTTGATCCAAAAATGAAATTGAAAACAGTAACAGGATTGTACCAGATTTTAGTAAAAACTTGTAGTGATGTTAATTTTTGAAAGCTTGGCTCTTCAAAGTCGTCTAGTAAATCCGTTTCCATAGGCTTTTCAAAACCTAAATTTACTAAAAGCTTTGTTGGTTTGAATGATGAACAAAAAAACAAGTCTAACAAAAAAGCTAAATTTGAAGTAAACTGTTTTTAAGTAATGAATCTCCCCTTAAAATATCTTGTTGCATTTATACTCTTAATTGTGATTTCATTAGTTGGTGGAATATTCATGATTAAAAAAGCAGAAAGAACAATAAGCAATCCTGAAAATTTAGGACATGACCCCAAGCAATTAACCTACATTCGCGGATATAGCTTGATTTTGATGGGACTGTTTGTTTTCTTTATGTTTTATTTTAAGTATTTACGATGAAGTGGCTTTGATGAGAAAAAATGCTTAATTTTTGTGTTTTTTAGTGTTGATTTTGGGCGTTCCCCTCAAAAAAAGTCATCATCCTTCTTCCTTTTTTCAGGGTCGGGCTTTCCGCTTCAAGTCCTCGTTCGTTCCTCTCTGTGGGCTTTCTCGCTACTATCCCTAACGCGGGTGAGCAATGGAAAATGGAAAATTGAAAGGTGAGAAGTAAAGAGTGTAAAGTTTAAAATGTGAAGTGAAAAATTAAGGGTGGAAATATAGAAGTGAGAAGTGAGGATGTGAAATGAAATGCTGATTTTAATGAATACTTTAAAAATGAGTTTATTCAAATTTGTCAACTTCATTACTAAATAAAATTCCTAATAATACATCAATCTAGAAATGAAATGAAAATGAGATTATATGCTTTTTAGATTTTTGTGTGAACCATCACAATTTGGCATCCGCTTGGAAAGTCCACACACACAGTCTGTGATTCCTTTTCCCTTGAAAATACGCTCCGTATATTTTTCGATGCGGGCCTTGCGTGTATTGGATTGTTGTGCTTGTGAGAAATGCAATAAATAGCCGCGTTGTCTGCCGGGCGTGAGCGCTTCAAATGCTTGTTTAAACGATACATTTGCTTCCCATTTCTCGATTAATTCTGTAGGAACAGGAAAATCCTCTGTTTTTTTAATTGGAACTTTTGCACCTGATTTTTCCACTTCAATAGCATCTAAAATATAGGTTTTCAGTTCCGCTTTTTTAGATAAAATTTCGTCGAGAGAAGTAAATCGAATTTGACGTCCCGATTGAACATTTTCAGTTTGTTGGTACATTAGTCCCAATTCGTCGTTCAATAAAGCTCCTTTCATGAATAGTAAAGCGCAATATTCCTTAAAACCATGAATCAACACCACGTTTGCGCCTTTGTAGGTGTAACAAGGATGTTTCCACTTAAAATCTTCTTTTAATAAGCATTCCAACACAATTTCTCGGAGTGCAGTTAGTTCATCTTTCCATCTTTTTTCAGTGCTTAAAAAAGCGTCAACTTTTGGATTCATTTTTTTTGGTTTATTCGAAACTTACTTTGATTTTTCGTGCTCTCAGGAATTGTACAACTTCTTTGTTTTTTCCAAGAATCGTTATTTTTTTAAGATTGGGGAAATGCACAACGTCTTCGGCTGAAAGCACATCAAAAACATCATCTTCTCCGTCCCAATGGGGCATACATTGATGGTAGATTTCATCACCACCCGAAGCACGTAATTCTTTAATATCCCACAATAAGGGTAGAGGAATTTCGAGTGCTTCAAAATACGCTTTCACTTCTGGAATAACTGTATAATCAATTTTCTCGAGATTGATTTTTCGCTTTTTATAGCTTTCTGCAAATGCATAAACGTCAAATTTCGGTAATAGCAATTCATCCTCATACATCAATCGTTGAATGACCATTAATTTGAAGTTAAAATCCTTTTCGAATTTCACATTTCCTGTTGGAAGCTTGGCTAGTTTTTTAGCTGTTTTTGGATCGTATAAAGCACTATTTCTTTCTTCTAGTTCAATCAAAGATTTATCAAGTGAAAGCATTTCTTTTGGTAAGCATTCAAATGGATTTTTCTTGATGAAAATTTTTGTGTTTTTTAAATTAACGATAGAATCAGGAAGGGTTGTCAGTTGTGTTTGTGTTAAATGTAATTCTTCAAGCTGCGTCATTTCACCTACCCAATTTGGAATGGATTGTAATGGGTTGTTCGAAAGATTCAAAACTTTCAATTGTGGCATTAATAGAAGTTGTTCTGGAAGATGGGTAAGTTGATTTCCTGATAAATCCAATTTTCTTAATTGGGTTAACTGATTACAATTTTCGGGGATTTCTGAAATAAAATTTCGATTTAAGGATAATTCTTCTAACTGATCTAAGGTTAGAAATGCATCCATCGTAGTAAAATCATTATCGTCCAGAATGAGTCGTTTTAATTGCTTGAGTTGGTCGATTCCTGGAAGAATTTCGGTCAAGTGGTTATCGGTTAAATTCAGTTCTACCAATTGAGAAAGATGTTGAATAGCTTTGAGACTTTCAGCTTGAAGGGAAAGATTGTTTTTAACGGAAAGAGAAACTAAGTCTTTGAGTTTTGCAACGTCAGCTGTAAACCAAGTATTGTCGAATTGACTGCTTCTTGGAGCTCCATAACCATATCCTGAAAACGCCCTCAGATTTTTACAGTTGGTGAATGAACTCAATTTGTCGTTGTACAGTTTTACAATTTTATTTTCGTCTTTTAGGGAATAATCCAAAGGATATAAATCATCTGCTTTTATCGGGTGCGCTGAAAAATAATTTGTCAACATATCCATGTATTTCTCGACCTTCAATTTGTAGATGTGTTCTTCAGGTACGGCATGTGAGCTGTAATTGTTTTCAACAAAATAAACTTCGTCAGAAGCAAGCTTTCCGCATTTTTCTTGAACAAACTCAACGGTATTACCGCCCAAGTACGAATGATGA
>CAZHPL010000131.1:0-8492 GCA_964534495.1 uncultured Lishizhenia sp. | reverse complement strand
GATCACACGGACCTGCAGCTACGCTTGGATCACATGGATTGAGCGGATCGCTTGTGGCTGTTGTTTCCGTTCCATCATTAATGCCATCGCCGTCTGTATCTGGATTCGTTGGATTCGTTCCTCCTGTTGATTCTTGGTCATTCGTCAATCCGTCGTTGTCTTGATCACATGGGCCAGCGCTTGGATTTGGATCACAAGGATCATTCGGATCTGAACCGTTCGTAGTTTCCTGTGTGTCTGAGATTCCATCGCCGTCCGTGTCGGGATCGTCAAGTAAAAATACAGCCGTCAACGTTTCGGCTCCCACAATGTTAATGCTATTTGTGTCCTCCGTATTGGGATTATTCAACGGTCCTGTTCCCACTTGCCAATGCGAAAAAATATAACCAGCGTTGGCCGTTGCAGTTACGTTCGTTTGAATACCACCATAATACGAAGTTGACCAAGGATAGGAAGGCGGATAAATCGAATTCACTTTAATAACACCTGCATTTGCTGGTGAAACATCAAACGTAACATTGTAAGGTCCCGTTAAGGTATAGCAATCAACTAAACCCTGTGTTAAAGCCGTACAACGTGCATTGATATAGTTTTTTAGTGTTTGCACATTTGCTTGCCAAGTCGTCATGCTTCCGCCCCACTTTGTAATTTGTCCTTGCATTTCAGGCGTAATTTCATTGATCATGCTATCCAAGAGAGGAATTACCTCAGCACAGGAGAACGAGGTATTCAGTAAATCGGCATAACGCGTGATATAATATTGACGAACGGTTTGATTTTCATTTATCAATTTGGTGAGGATACTTGTGTGTCCTTGACTTCCTGGGTCAGGTAAATTTTCCACATTACAAGGATCTGCATTGGCCGTTTGATCTGGAATATTTGTGTAATTGATGTAATGACCAAAAGTCGCGTCCATATCCCATAAAGTATATCGCCATTTTTTCTTGTCCCCAGCAGGATCTGTACCTCTCCACCATGACGTATTCCAATTCAGCCAATCGGAAGTTACCGTGTATGAATTCAACATGAAATAATCACATAAGGATTGCCAATTCAGTAAACTATCTACATAATTGAAATTAGCTGGAGTACCCATGTTATTTGCCATGATATACGATTTTAGCGTGTTCCATTCACCTAAGGCGTTTGGTGCTCCGTATTCTTCCCACGTATTTCCCCATGTTTTCAAATAATACAAGTGAAACTTATCTTGATCGTAATAGTAATCTGTAAAATCATGGTCGTCTACTTTTTCACGCATTTCATAAACGCCCCAATATTGTCCATTGATATACAAAATACAAGGTCGCCAAGTACGTTCATCTAATTTCATGTCCGCTCTATCGGAAAGTGTATTTACAAAAGCATCACGAATATGAGCTCCACCATTCGAAAAAGGATAATTATCATTCGCCGCAGCTTTAATAATTAAGCGTTGAAAATGATCTCTAGTTTTCTCTGGGAAAATCTGATGTTCAATATCTGAATTGTAACCGTATTCGTCACGCATTACCACATCAAATCCACGTTGCGCATACGACCAAGAATCGTTTCCATGTTTATTAAAATCACCTTGACCTTCATCGATAAACGTTCCATCATCTTCAAATAGTTCAAAAGCTCCAATAGCGTTTATTGTATTTCCATTCACCACTAAATTATTCACCGATTGACTACAAACGGAAACGACCGGAATCGTATGCGTTTGATTGATAAAATACGTATTAGTTTCTGTAAATGATTGAAGGTTCAAACTAAAAGCAGCAGCACGTAAAACCTTTGTAGAACTAATTGAAATGGGGCCTGTGTAAGCCGTTGATGAACTTGTAGGATCGCTTCCGTCTAAAGTGTATCTAATAGTTGCCCCAGCATCTGGACATGTTATTGCAACGGTCTGCGTTCCACTGTAAAATCCAGCAGGAACACTAAAAACAGGCTTTGAAGTATAGAAATTCACCGCTCCGCTATTCGAGGCATTGGGAGTTGGTGTTGTAAACAAACTAAATGTACTCGCGCCATTGGTAGTGCGTCCAACGGAATGTCCTGTTTTTGTGAGATGGACAATTTTAAATGAATCTACCACTGTTGCACTCGGGTCAGAAAGAATAATCCAATCACCTTCCGTTTGTGAAAGACTAAAGTTGGAATGTAACTCTGCGCCATTTACTGTATTACGTTTTGAACAGAATACCAACTTAAAACCACCAGCGTTTACTGTACCTGAGGGAATCGTCCACTTAGTTAAATTGCTAGCTTTATCACTTAGATACCAACCGGACAAATTAACAGCTGAACTTCCGCTATTGTAAATTTCGATCCAATCGTTATAGTCACCATAAGAATCGACTAATCCACTCATGTTGGAACAAGTATATTCGTTGATTTTGAGCTGACTAAATATTGAAAATCCCCAAATTGAAAATAGGGAGATTAAGGTTAACAAATACTTTTTCATAGGCATTTCAATATTACAAAAAAAATGTTGTTTTTCGATTTCTTTAGGATGAAAAGCAAGTTAATTGTATTTTTGGTTACTCAAATTCAAACGAAAAATTCATTATGCGCTTAATTTTTTCATTCATTCTGGGTTCTGTTCTTTTAGCTGCTTGTACAAAAGTGGAGGGAAAAGGTGGAGCTGCAACTATTAAAGGTGTCGTGTACAAACAAAAATACAATAGCCTTGGAAACCCAATTTCAGGTGGAAGATACGCAGCTTCAGATGAGGATGTGTATATTATTTATGGCGATGGAAGCACCTATTATGACGATAATTTAAAAACAAGTTACGACGGTAGTTTTGAATTTCGATACTTACAAAAAGGAAAATATACCGTGTTTGTTTACGAAGATTGTACAACTTGTCAAAGTGGAAAATTGGAAAAATTATACTCGGTTGAAGTAACTGATAAAAAGGGTGTTATCGTTATGGACACCATTGAAATTAAGAAGCAATTGTAATCTATAAAAACCTTATAACGCTTCAACATTAACGCTTTTATGAAATCCTACTTCTATTTGCTTCTATTTGTTACAAATGCTTTTGTTTTTAAAGCTCAACAACATCATTTTCAAGTTTGGGCTGAAACAGGAATTGATGGCAAAATCAGTAAGCGTTTTGATTATTCAGTAGATTGGACCAATCGTTTTGGTGACGGAGCATTGCAGACAACATTTGGTCAGGCCTCAATTCGGTTTAAAGCTACCAAATGGTTCAAACCTTCCCTTGACTACAGATGGATTGGAAACAGAGAGGATAATACAAACTACACTTACAATCATCGAATTAATGGGAATTTGAATTTCTATCACGACATAAAACGTGTATCCATTTCGCTTCGCGTTCGTTATCAATATTCATTCAACACATTTGCTGCAGGCTCCTACGAACCTGAATTCGACAAAGCCATTCGAATCAAACCAGCTTTCACATATGATGTTCCAAAATTCATATTTAATCCGACAGCTAGTATTGAATTTTTCTATAATCCATCTTATTCAGAATTGGGTCAGCGATTTACAAAAATCCGTTATTACGCAGGATTAAAATTAGACACCAAAGGACCTCACGGATTTGATTTTGGTTTTTTATTGGACCAACGAATTAACTTACCTGGCGAAGTTTTTAAGCA
Source organism: uncultured Lishizhenia sp. (assembly GCA_964534495.1). Taxonomy (GTDB): domain Bacteria; phylum Bacteroidota; class Bacteroidia; order Flavobacteriales_D; family Crocinitomicaceae; genus UBA952. The sequence continues at coordinate 4,860 of CAZHPL010000131.1, read as the reverse complement.
TTGCTTAAGCTTAAATTATACCTATTCTATTCCGAAGGTTAAAAAGAAGAAGAAAGATTAAATCAAAAGGAGTAAAACAAACTATATTGTTTGTTTTCTAATATTCAAGTTAGCATGAAATCAGAACACTACATTATCATTGCACTGTTAATCATAATAATAATGTTTTTGATTAGACAATTCCGAATAAAAAATTACAATCAAATACTTAAGAAAAGAAATAAGGAACTTCAAGTCGAAATGAACCGCATTCGGACTGATAATCGCTTTCTTGAAGCTGAAAAATTAAAATTCCAGTTACAACCTCATACTGTCAACAATCTTTTTGCTCAAATGCGTGTGTTTACAAATCGCTTGAACGATGGAATGAATTCATTATCCAACACACTTGAATATGTATTTTACAAAGGCCGTGATAACTATGTTACTATCGAAGATGAATTAAATTTCATTGAACAATATTTAGGTTTGAATGAACTATTCCTTAACGAATTGTTTTCTATACAAACTGATTTCAAAGGTGTAAAAATGAACATAAGAGCTAGTGAAAATCACAAAATCCCTCACTTAATTACTGCCTATTTCCTTGAAAACGCCTTCAAACATGGAGACAAAAATCATCCTGAATTTCTCAAAGTCATCGTTCTTGCAACGGAAGAAAAATTTGAATTAAATGTCATCAACAAATTGAAACCCAATCAAAGCACAAGAAAATCTCATGGGATTGGGTTGGAAAACATGAAAAGGCGTTTAGATTTATTTGCCAACAAACGATACAAAATAACGAATAGCTGTACAGAGCATGACTATCATTCAACGCTAATCATACACTTTTAAGATGAAAAAATGGAATGTTGCCGTATTAGAAGACAATAGAGATTTGTTGAAACAACTCACTTTGGATTTAAAAGCGAGTGAACAGGCAAATGTTCTCATTGCAGAATCTGACTCAAGGGAATTCATCAAAAAAGTTGAAAATGATAATCGCATTGATCTTTTGATTCTAGATATTGAACTTGAGGGACAGAACACAGATGGTATTGAAGTTGCACTAATTCTAAAAAAACCAGTTTTGTTTGTCAGTGGTAAATCAGTTCATTTTATTTCTCAAATAGAAGACATTAACCTAGATTCTGACTTTCCAGTAGATTCAATTATGAAACCTGCTACACCAGACAAATTAAAAAAAGCCATCAAAAAAATTGGAAGCGAGATAGAATGGTTAGAGAAACAATTTTATGTCCACATTAAAATTGGTGATCAAATTAGAAAAATCAATCAATTGTCTGTCGTTTTTATAGAAACAATATCCGATGGATCAAACAATAAAAAAATTTACTTTATAGATGAAAAACCAACAACCCTTTTCAATTTCAGTTTCGCAAAAATGATTGAAAAAGGGTTCAATGAAGATTTATTCATTAAAACACACAGTTCATATCGGGTAAATAAGAATCATGTAAAAAACACCAATTTACTTGAAAAGAAATTAATTGTTGAGTTTATTAATGATTCTGCGGTATTAACGAATAAAACCATACCTATTTCTGACAATTATTATTCCCTAGTTAGAAAATCGATTTTAAAGAAATAGGGAACTTATTGCTCGAAAAAAGGCACTTATTGCCCTACTAGCCTATTTATTGTTCTGTTTTAGCAGATAATTTCTAGTCACATCAACTTTGGCTCATAAAAATTTATTTATGAAAACTAAAGTGGTGGCTACACATAGCCGAATCGTTATTGAATTTAGTAACTCTTATGAAATTAAAGAAGAATTTCAAAGAGATTTAACTTACAAAAGGATAAACTGCAGAAAAAATAATCCTTACATATTCAATTCGAAATTTCGATTTACTGATCATGCACAAATTAGATGTTTTGAAAGAGGAATAAATGCTAATGAGGTTATTAAAGTTCTACTTGAAGTTAATTTATCAAATCACAGAATCCAAAATATTCTCTTCTATCCTAGCTATTTGAAAAGGTTTGGTATCAGAATTCACAAAAGATACTGCCTTTTAGTTTCTACAGATAAAAACGTGATCAAAACTTGTATAAAGTTACATGTAAACGAGGTCAGAAGCTCCATTATAAACGCGGTATTCAAATAAATGCGGAAGCCGAAAAGCATGAAGAGTAGGCATAAATCTAAACTTTCAACAATGGCAAAGTCCCATGTAAAGTATCCTTCAAATGGATGGCCAACAAAAAATGGCACTACAAATCCTTCAGGAGGTAAAAGAACTACAATAGTTCCAAAGTCAACTACAAAAAAATAGTTGATTAATTGAGCGCACGGCCGTAAAACCGCCGTGCGCTTTTTGCAAATTGTTTGCGTTTTTCGTCTTTGATTCCACTTTATTAAAATTGAATTTTGTACACCTCTTACACCAATGAAACTGCATCAGAAAATTAAAATTCTAAGGCTAAACAAAAACTACACACAGACATATATGGCTGAAGAATTGGGCATTGATGCAACAAATTACAGTCGATTGGAACGAGGAGAAGCCAAAATACCTATAGAAAGACTTGAAAAAATTGCCACTATTCTTCAAGTTGACTTAAAAGCATTGATATTGGATAACCAAATCACTGAGGTTGGTTCACAAGAAGCGAGTACAAATGCAATTTTGTTAGCCATTCTTATGGAAATGAGAGCGATTCGAACAAGTTTAAATAACCTTGAATTAAATAAATACGGTGTACCTAACATCGAAATAGATAGTAATCAATTCACAAATCTTCAATAATTAACACATGAAACAATTCAAAATCAAATTTTTAGCTTTTTCAATCCTATCCATCACTTTACTACACTCGTGTATGACAACGAAAACAAATGTTGGAACATACAAAGAAATACAAGGTGAGGAATATACGTACGCAAAAGGAAAACAACTTTGGCTTTTTTGGGGATTAATTCCACTTGGCAGAACAGACGTTAATACGCCCAATGACGGAAACTGTCAGGTTATCACTCGACACAATTTTGGAGATGTACTAATAGGTGGAATCACAGGAGGAATATTAACTTCTCATACAATTAAAATAAAAGCAAAACGTCCTGCGACATCTACTGAAAATAAAGAATCAAAGAACAAAATGAATCTTTTTGACAAATTCAAAAAAGGAGATTCAAAACAATAGTTGTAACCTTTAATTTTAAATACCATGAGAAAATCAATGTACATTTTTATGCTTCTATTTGTAGGAAGCTTGAGCATCATGACAAGCTGTCAGAAAAACAAAACAGGTGATTTAGTTATCAATGTAGTTGATGGATTAAACAGCTCAGTTGGAGCGGGAAAAACTGTTTATTTGTACAATAATTTGACTGATTACGATAATGCTGTTTATTCCAAAACAGCAGATACAGATGCTAATGGACAAGTAACTTTCAAAACTTTAGAACCAGGTACATATTATGCAGATTGTGATTGGACCAATAACCTTGGAATGACTATTACAAGCAGTGGAAGCGGAACTGTAGAAATGAAAAAGGTGACAACGATAACTCTTGCTCCTTAGAAAAGACGAAAAAGCTTTAATACATTAAAGTCGGGTTGATTAAGTTTCAATCCGACTTTTTTTATGCATTACTCCCCCACTTTCTCTAAGCGCATTCCGGGATAATAGTACTTTAATATCTGTCGGAAATCAAATCCTTTTTTGGACATATTCATCGCACCTTCTTGACATAGGCCTACACCATGTCCAAATCCTTTTCCGCTCAGAACAACGAAATCTCCGTCTAAACCAACGCTAAAAAATGTAGATTTCAATTGAAATGCTTCTCGCACATCACGTAATGGAATCCCATAAAATGGATGAATGAAAAAGGCTTGTCGTTCGGTTTGTTGGAAATGGTATAATTGATACACACTAACACTGTCCCAAATCGGAAAATCGAATTTATTAACCATATAGGCGGTCCATTCTTTTTTCGGAATTCGTTTCTCCCAATTCGCTTGGCGTGTTTTTACACAAAACGTATCTTTAAAGGTCATAAAATCAGGCAGTACCTCATTCCAAACATGATCGGGCTCGCAAATTTGTCCACCACAATTCGCATGAAAAAAAGTGGGATATAAATTGTTTTGAGAATCATACATTACCATTCCACGCGTTTGACGAACGGCAGTATCAATCAAATGGGCAGTAATCCTACGATGTAAATACGCTTGACAATGTACGCGGTCACAAAGATTGTAGCCATTATCTTCATGTTTACTACTATACTTCAAAGCATAGGTTCGGCTTATAACTGTTTGCGCTTTGTAATATTCAACGTTTTGACCTGTTCCCGATTCTGATTCAACGACACCTTCTAAATATTGGTCAATGTCGATAACGTTTACAATAGTAAGTTTTCCATTTCTATTTGTAAACTCAAAATCCCCTTCATACGTTCGTTCTTTCAAGCCAGGCGAAATAGGTTTTAACTTCAAATAGTCATCGTGTTTTTCTTGTACAGCAACAATTTTATTGACTGTTTGATAATAAACTCCGTTGATTTTAATATCGACTTTTTTGGAAATACCAACAGAAACAATTATTGCTTCATTAGGAAGGATTTTCTTAACAAAACCCGTATCATTCATGATGAAGTAATTACCCGAGCCTAATTGTAAACTAATAGATTTTACATTGCTTTCAGAGAAAATACCTATTCGCATGGTCTGGGAAAATCCAGCCATGTACAACAGAAACAATAAAACTGTTAATCCAAATCGCATTATTTTCTCTCCATTTCCTGCAACATTTCTGCTGCTGCTCGCTCACTTGCACCGCTATCGCCCAATAAATGAATCAACGACTCATAATCATTCAATAACTGTGTTCTCTCTGTTTGAC
>CAZHPL010000130.1:0-8541 GCA_964534495.1 uncultured Lishizhenia sp. | reverse complement strand
GCCAGCAGGGCCCAGAGGCCGCTCCAGAGCTCCCGGAACTCCAGCGACTGCAGATGCAACTGGATCTGGCGGTACAGACTTATCTGCTGCTGGAATTGGTCGCTTTTTTGTTCGTCAAGATGCTGCTAATAAAACACCATTTGTGCAAATTGATGAAATTAAAGTTGGAACAAATTGGACGGATGTTACACCAGCATGTACGCAAGCAACAACTTGGTATATCGATGCTGATAATGATGGATATGGTGATGCCGCAACTTCACAACAAACATGCTGTCAACCTATAGGTTATGTTGCTAACAATTTAGATTGTGATGATGCAAACGCACTTGTTAACCCTACAACGATTTGGTATGCAGACCTTGATCATGATGGATTTGGTGACGCTGGCAATTTCCAAACGGCTTGTATTCAACCTCAAGATTTTGTTTTAGATTCTACTGATTGTGACGATAATAATAACATTGCTCATTTAATTACTACTTGGTACCAAGATTTGGACAATGACACATACGGAAATGGAGGTGTTAGTGTACAAAATTGCGGTCAGCCAACGGGATATGTAGCAACATCAGGAGATTGTGATGACTCAAATAATGCTATTAATCCAGGAGCGACTGAAATTGCGGATAACATCGATAATAACTGCAATAATGCAATTGATGAAGGATTTACTCCTATCACTTATTATTTGGATGCAGATAATGACTCATTTGGAGGAGACTCAAGTGTGGTTTCGATAACAAATCCTGGAAGTAATTTTGTTTTAATTACAGGTGATTGCGATGATAACAACAATGCGATTCATCCTAATGCAACTGAAATTTGCGATGGTATCGACAATAACTGTAACAATGCAATTGATGAAAATTTAGCTGTTTTAACGTATTACATTGACGTTGACAACGATGGTTACGGTAATGCATTAGATAGTTTAGTAAGTTGTTCTCAACCTAATGGCTACGTATTAAACAATACGGATTGCAACGATGCAAACAACGCAATACACCCAGGAGCTATTGACATTCAAGGAAATGGTATCGATGAAGATTGTAACGGAGCGGATGCACCAATTGTACCCATTCAATTAGGCATTTACCAATTTACACAGGCTTCTGCATGTCCAGTTACGGCAACAAGTGTAACTACTCAGCCAACAAACGCAACTTTTGGCAACTTCTCATCTGCGAATGTAACTTGTTCTCCTGCAGCAAATGTTTTCAGTAATGCTGATTGGAATCTATCGCAAACAATTGACCTTAACGAATACAACGAATTTTCAATTTCTGCAGCTGATTGTCATTACCTCAAATTAACAAAACTAGCCTTCAACCACCGTTGTAGTGCAACCGGTGGAACTCCAAACTGGATTATTCGTTCAAGCTTAGACAACTATTCCTCAAACATCGGAACTGGAGTTTCTGGAAACAACAACAATGTAAATTTAAGTGACACAGTAAATTTAGTTGCACCTTTAGACAGTGTTCATTCAGTTACATTTAGAATTTACATAACTGGAATAGGACAAACGGGCTCTACTTGGAGAATGGACAACGTTTCATTGTATGGAAATGTATTTTCAATTACTCCTTCAACGTATTATGCGGATGCTGACGGTGACGGATTTGGTGACATTGCTAACGATTCTTTAGCTTGTACAATTCCAACAGGTTTTGTTATTGATAATACAGATTGTAACGATGCAGATTCACTTGTACATCCAGGAACTGTTTGGTACATGGATATGGATCAAGATGGTTTTGGTGATGCAACCATGTCAACTGTTTCTTGTACACAACCAACAGGATACGTATTGAATGGTACAGATTGTAATGATAATAACAATGCCATTACAGGTTCAATCATGTATTACACGGATGCTGATAACGATGGTTATGGTGACTTTGCTACAGGAGCTTTACATTGTGCAGATCCAGGAAATGGTTATGTAACCAACAGTACAGATTGTGATGATACAAACCCAGCTGTGCATCCAGGTGCAACGGAAATCTGTGATGGAATTGACAATGACTGTGTAGGTGGAATTGATAACGGATTGACATTCGTTACGTATTACACGGATGCAGATAACGACGGTTTCGGTACGGGAGCAGGTCAAAGTTTATGTCAAAATCCAGGTGCAGGTTTCGTAACTGTAAACGGCGATTGTAACGACACAAATCCAGCTATCAATCCAAATTCACCAGAAATCTGTGATAATGTAGATAACAACTGTAACAATCAAACGGATGAAAACCTATTGTATGTTAACTATTTCGTAGATGCAGATAACGATGGATTTGGTACGGGAGCAGCGCAAAGTTTATGTCAAAATCCAGGTGCAGGTTTTGCTACACAAGGTGGCGACTGTAACGACAATAATGCTGCTATCAATCCAAATGCGACAGACATCGAAGGAAATACAATTGATGAAAACTGTGATGGTGTGGATGGAAATCTTGGTGTTGAAAATAATACATTGGCAAATGTTTCCATCGTTCCGAATCCTTCAAATGGACAATTTGTAATCAATGGCAACTTCACTTCGTCTGATGTAATTACAATGGAAGATTTGAATGGTAAACAACTATTTAAAACGACTGCATCAAGCAATAGTGTTTCAGTTAATGTCACATTACCATCAGGTATCTATTTAGTGAAAATAAATTCAGTTCAAATGGTTATGGTTCAGCGAGTTGTTATTCGCTAAGCCAACAAAACACATGAAACGGGCTGTCTTCGGGCAGCCTTTTTCTTTTTCCACTTATCCAAAATTAATAACGTTTGAAGCCTGTCAAATTGTGTTTATCACAATAATTGTACATCGGACACTAATTCGTTTACATTTGTTTAAAATCTCTCTATGAAGCAATTTTTACTCTTACTTTCGTCCACTTTATTGAGTACATCTTTTGCCCAACAATACTGGCAACAAGAGGTCAATTATACCATTGAAGTTAAACTCGATGACAAAAACCATACGCTTTCAGCTTATGAAGAATTTGAATACATCAATCATTCGCCGAATACTTTAGATTTTCTCTACATTCATTTATGGCCGAATGCATACCGAAATGGAAAAACAGCTTTGGGAAAACAACTGTATAAAAACGGAGAGAAAGACTTGCGTTTTGGCTCAGAAGACATTAAAGGTGGAATCGATTCATTGAATTTCAAAGCAAATGGCCAAGTTGTTAAATGGGAATACGACAAAGAAAATCCTGATATCTGTAAACTGTATTTGTCACAACCTTTACAATCGGGACAAAGTGTTCGCATTTCAACTCCTTTTAAAGTGAAAATTCCTTCGGGTGAAATTTCGCGCTTGGGTCACATTGATCAAGCCTATCAAATTACCCAATGGTATCCAAAACCAGCTGTTTACGATAAAAATGGATGGAACCCTATCCCCTATTTGAATCAAGGTGAATTTTATTCTGAATACGGTTCATTTGATGTGAGTATTACCTTGCCTAAAAACTATGTTGTTGGCGCAACAGGTGATTTACAAACAGCTTCTGAAATAGAATTCTTGGACAACAAAGCCAACGAAACACAAGTGAATTTGTCGAAATTATTGATGGACAAACAAGGAAAAGGCGTTAAATCAGCTTTTCCAGATTCGGATAAAGAATGGAAAACGATTCGCTATAAACAATCGAAAGTGCATGATTTTGCCTGGTTTGCTGATAAAAGATACGCCGTTTTAAAAGGTTCAGTTGAGTTACCACATTCAAAAAGAAAAGTAACATCATGGGCGATGTTTGTTCCGAATAACACGATTTATTGGCAACATGCGATTGAATACATTAATGATGGAACGTATTATTATTCCCTTTGGAATGGCGATTATCCCTACAATCAAGTGACAGCGGTGGATGGAACCATTTCTGCTGGTGGTGGAATGGAATACCCGAATGTTACGGTTATCGGAAACTCAAGCTCAAAAGAAGAATTAGAAGTAGTAATTGTTCACGAAGTGGGACACAATTGGTTTTACGGAATTTTAGGCTCCAATGAGCGCGTGCACGGATGGATGGATGAAGGAATGAATACCTTAAACGAAATGCGTTACATGGAAACGAAATATCCAAACAATACGCGTTTTTCGGACATGGTGCTAAAAGGCGGATTCCATTTCAATGACTTGTCTCACCACGATATGGGCGACATTTCCTACCGTGCTTTGGCTGGAATTGGCGAAGATCAACCAATAGAAACACACTCTGCGGACTTCACTTCTGCTAACTATGGAGTGGTGATGTACCAAAAAACTGGCTTGGTTTTCTTCTACTTGAAAGCGTATTTAGGCGAAGAAAAATTCAATAAGGCCATGAGCGATTATTTTGAAGCATGGAAGTTCAAACACCCACAGCCTGAAGATATGAAACGCTCTATCGAAGCTTCAACAGGCAAGAACTTAGATTGGTTATTTCACGATTTAATTCAAACAACTAATCATGTAGATTACAAAATCACGTGTGTGAAACGCGATAAGAAAAATGGAAAAACCATCGTTAAAGTGAAAAACGTGGGTCAAGTGCAAGGACCAATTGAAATCAATGCCTTCAAAGACACGACTTTAGTAAACACGTCATGGGTTGAGCCTTCTAAAAAGGGAGAAGTTACCTTGAATGGTACGGATTTTACGCGCATTACCCTTGATAATAAAAAAGACATTCCTGAAATCAACAGAGGCAACAACACATGGACTGCAAAATCCGTCTTGCATAAAATCGAACCGTTGAAAATGGAGTTTTTAATTGGAGATCACGAAGCATCCAAAACCAATCTTTTCTGGACGCCAACTTTAAGCGGAAACTATTATGACAAATTGATGGTGGGTGCAGCGATTCACAATTTTGGAGTTCCATTTAAACCTTTTCAATTTGTTGTAGCTCCTTCTTTTTCTTTTGGTCGTAAGAACATCGCTGGAATCGCTGAATTAAGTTATTCGTTTACTCCAAAATCTTGCTTGAAACTATCTAAATTCGGCGTTTCAGGAAAATTATTTGGTAACGGACAATACAACGGCGCATCTCAGGTTGTAACTCCTTATTGGTCTGCTAAAATTGGCAATAGAGGTCGTGCGAAAGCAACTTCACATGACATTTTGATTCAAGGACTTTGGAGAAAAGATATCGATATTCGTAATATGCCTAATGGTTTTGGTGGTGCTGAAAATTTAGTAATGACAAAACTGGTTCAACAAGGCGTTTTTGCACAATACAATTACCATGTAAACTTACCTGACCACAAATTCAATCTTTCCTTGCGTGGAGATTATTTGCAAGGTCGAGAGGGAACGGATAAAATGGCACGTGTTTCGGCAACAGCTTCTTACAAATACAAATACCTGAAAAACAAAATGGTGCGTTGGGTAGAAATCAGAGGATTTGCAGGAAGTAACGTATTCTATGATTGTGCAGGAGGTGCAGGATATACAATTTACCAAATGTCACTTTCTGGTGCGCAAGGATACCAAGATTTATTCATGCAAGAATACAATTTTGGTCGCTACGAAACAACTGGTTTTTGGTCGCAACAGCGCATGGACAACATGGGTGGATTCCACAGTACCTCTTCGTTTGGCACCACTTCTTTCTGGATGACAACGGCTAATCTTTACGTAGATCTACCCCTTAAACCGGGCATTTTTGGTGTGTTCTGTGATGCAGGTACTTTCTACGACGGAACTAGCGTAAAATCAGCTTTAAATACAGGTATCGGCGTTCGTTTTTCTGATTTCCTTGGGATTTATTTCCCACTTTTCCGTTCCGCAAACATGGGCGATTTATACACCAGTTACGGACAACAAATACGCTTCACGCTTAAACTTAATATCGTAAACAAAGGTCTCTCTCTTAGTAATTTAATGAATTAATCTGAATGAATATGTCTGAAAATAAAATCTCTTTTAGTCGCGTTTTTTGGCCAAGCTTTCTAGCCGTTTTAATCGCTGGAATCGTTGGAATGGTCATCTTTTTTGTAATATTAGGTGGAGTAATTGGATCCATGAGCGACTTTGAAGCGCCTCCGATTACAATCGAGGACAAAACCATTTTGCACATGCAATTAGATGGTGAAATTGTAGAAAAAGGTAAATCCGAATTCAATACAGGAAGCTTTCAAGTGGATTCAAAAATTGGTCTTCCTGACTTATTATTTGCACTTGATAAAGCCAAAAAAGACGATAAAATCAAAGGTTTATTCATTGATATCAAAGATGTTGACTGCGGAATGGCAACGGCACGTGAAATCCGTGATGCAATTATCGACTTTGAAAAAAGCGGAAAGTTTACAGTGGCTTACAATTCTGGAGAATACGTTTCTCAAAAGGAATACTACATTAGCTCTGCAGCAAAAGAATCCTTTGGTTTTCCGAACTCTACATTTCAGTTGACAGGTTTGGGAGGCGAATTGACCTTCTTCAAAAACATGTTAGACAAGCTAGAAATTGAAGTGGAAATCATTCGTGGTCACGACAACGATTTCAAAAGTGCCGTTGAACCTTTTTTCCGCACGAATATGAGTGATTCTTCTCGTGTACAAACGATGCGTTATATGGCATCCATTTGGACTGAAATGCGCAATGATATCGCCAAAAACAGAAAGATTTCAGCTGCTAAAATTGACGCATTGGCAAGCAACCTAAGCATTTCGGATGTGCGTGATGCGGTGCGCTACAAATTATTGGATGGCGTTAAATACCGCGATGAAATGATGGTGTATTTAATGAAGAAAGTGAAAGTGGACAACGAAGATGATTTGGCACTTCAAAGTTTGGAGAAATACGCTAAAAAATCCTTTTTCCAAGACCAAATGTTGCTAAAATCTGAAGAACCACAAATTGCTGTGATACTAGCGGAAGGTGAAATCACGCGTGAAGGTGACGGATTGACTTCTGAGCAAATCTGCAAGTTGTTCAAGGATGTTCGCACTAAAAAATCCATTAAAACTGTCGTTTTACGCATCAATAGCCCCGGAGGAAGTGCATTGGCAAGTGAAGAAATCTGGAGAGAAGTGTATTTGACCAATAAAGTAAAAAAAGTAATCGTTTCCATGGGTGACGTTGCTGCTTCTGGTGGATATTATATCTCAACTCCGGCATACAAAGTGTTCGCACAGCCTACAACCATTACAGGATCTATCGGTGTTTTTGGAATGATTCCTTACACAGGTAAAATGTTGGAAAACAAATTGGGAATTACCTTTGACCGTGTTAGTACGAACCCACACGCTGTCTTGTCAACTAATCGTAAATTAACACCTGAAGAATTGGCTATTACGCAACGCGAAGTGGATGAAATCTATAATTTGTTCTTACAACGTGTAGCCGATGGGCGTCATAAAACCACGAAACAAATCAATGTAATCGCTCGTGGTCGTGTTTGGACAGGAAGCGACGCCTTGAAAATTGGTTTGGTGGACAAACTGGGTGGTTTGCAAGATGCTATTGCTTTTGCAGCAAAAACAGCAAAATTGAAAGATGCAAAAGTGTTGTATTACCCATTAAAAAAGAAAGATACTTTATCGGAAATTTTAGAACTGATTGAAGAGCAAGAAAATGCCGAAGAAGAAGCATCCGTGAAAGTAAATGGTATTCCTCAAGAAGTACTTTCTGTTTACAGTAAAATGAAAAAAATCGAAGGAATGACAGGAATCCAAATGCGCATGCCTTTCGAAGTGAAGTTTTATTAATCCTTCGCATAATACATTGTACAAAGCCACTTTCGAGTGGCTTTTTTTGTTGGGTGAAATGAATAAGTTGAATTTCCAAAAGCCGATTAAACAAAAACTTCAGTCTTTTTTGAAATTATTTTACTATTCAAAAATCACTTTTTGTATATGTGCTTTTTTAATTCAGCTGTTGTAACACAAATATTAAACCCTTTTAGTTTCAAACCTTTAATTAAAGCCTCATCCCCTGTCCAAATCTTGTAGTTTTTATACCTACTTAACGCTACAAAAACAAAATCATCGTAGTCAATATCTGATACAATTTCAAGTGCTTCTTGGATGTATTTTTTGGGGATTTTTTCTGCGTCAAAAAACGTAATTCGACAAGTATATAATTTTAACCGTATTTTGAACTCATTTTTTTCTATGTTCAAATATTCACATATTTTATTTGAATGATTTTCAATCTCTTCTAAAAGATAAGACGGAGCTATTAATTGAATTTTTGATTCTTCGGTTAGAATGGATGCAATCACTCCCTTGGGAGTTATTATTGCGCTAAAAATAATATTGCTATAAGATATTACAATCACCTACCAACAACAAGATCTTTAAATGCTCTGAGAGCAATATTTCTGTTGACTTCTTTGGAAATTTCCTTGATAAACTTATTTTTTTCAGAAGCTGTCAACTTTTTTTCTCCAGTAACTTCATCTGCTTTTTTGGGAGCATTTGCTTTCATGGTGATTTTTTTTTATAAAATTAAATCAAATATTTCTAAATAGTAAATATCCACATTAATCTAAGGAGTAAAAATCCTCGTTGTTTTAGCTCAAAAGTATTTATAATCTATGGTGTTCG
>CAZHPL010000129.1:0-8726 GCA_964534495.1 uncultured Lishizhenia sp. | reverse complement strand
AACCCAGGGCCCATACATTAAAAGTGTATTGCTCTACCAGCTGAGCTACGAAATCGTAATTGCGGGTGCAAAGATATGTATATATTTGAGTTTTGCAAAGCTTTTAGGTGTATTTTTGCAGAAAAAAACTAAAATAATCTTCAAGTGTCTGAAAATCAGTTAGGCTTTTCGCGAATTTGGTTGATTGGTTTGTCCGGTTCTGGAAAAACTACAGTAGGTGAAATGCTTGCTCAACAACTTCATGCCTCATTTATTGACACCGATGCTTTGATTTCCTCCCGAGAAAAAACTACCATATCTGAAATTTTCAAAACGAAAGGGGAATCTTATTTCCGTTTGTTAGAAAAAGAAGTTTCTGAACAGTTAGTCGCTTCGCCATCGAATGGACTTACCATTATTTCAACGGGAGGTGGATTTCCATGTTTCCATGAAAATGGACATAAAATGTTTTTAGATGGCTTAGTTGTTTATTTGAAGTGTCCCACCGCAATCATTGCCGAACGTTTGTCAGAAGCGAACGACCGACCTTTATTGCAAACGGAATCGATGTGTAAACAATTAGATAAGCAATTAGAAACTCGAAAAGCCGAATACGAACAAGCACATTTGGTTTTGGATGCCAGTAAAAGCCCTGATGAAATCACTTCAGCAATAATTGATTTACTTAAGGCGCTCCAAACAGACACTTCGTTTGATTACCAATCGAATGAAGTTCAGACTTTTTTAAAAACGATTGAAATCAAAAAGGAAGCGCAAGCCACTGCTATTTCACTGTATCATGCGGTTCGCGATGGATTTTTGTATGATCCGTATCATTTGGACATTTCTGAGATGGGATTGAAAGCTTCGAAAGTTGCAACCAAAAAACGAGCTTGGTGCGTTGAAAAAGCTTTGTTGATGGCAGCATGCGCACGTTCCTTAAAAATACCAGCTCGCTTGGGTTTTGCAATTGTTAGCAATCACATCGGTACAGAAAAACTAACGCATTACTTACGTCGTCAAGAAATCGTTTTTCATGGATTTGCTGTTTTATTTATAAAAGGAAAATGGGTAAAATGCACGCCTGCATTTGATAAACGCGTTTGTGCCTTATCGAAAGTAGAGCCATTGGAATGGGATGGCGAAAATGATTCATTGTTTCAAGATTACTCACAAGGAAAACAATTCATGGAATACCTGCATAATTATGGCGAATTTGATGCAATTCCCTTTGAATTAATGAAAAAAGAGATGAAGGAATATTACCCGCATCTCTTCGCTGAAAAATATGATTCGAAAGATTTTTCGTTCCGTTATTAGTACAAATCTTTTCTAAAGCCTAAGGTAAACATAAAAATCAAAGGGGAGTATTGACTCGTTGCTTGCGCCGTTGCGTTATTAGCTTTTGCTAGCAATGCATATTGACCATTTACGTCAAAAAAGATAGTGCCAGTAGCTGGAATTGTGTATTTCACACCACCCTGTAGTCCAAGAGAAATACTGATGATATTCCCTTTATCAGGCTCAGTTGCAGAAGTTTGATAATCATCCCTCCAAGAATAAACTCCTGTTGCATCTTTATCTTCATAATTGCGTTTTACGGTATTAAAAACCAACATAAAATTAGTTCCTCCATAAGCTGAAAAACCATTATCGTAATCGTTTCCAACGTAACGTCGCGTACCGCCTTCAATGGTTGTGTAATTGGTTTTGAGTGCATAATTCACCGTTAAATTGTACGGTGTAGTTGCCGTATTGATAGCTGTAACATACGCCTGATAATTTTGGCTTTCTGCTCTTGGGAAATAGTAACCGATTCGCCCATACAAGGTCATGTCGTTACTTCTTGGTAATTCAATCCCAGCATTGAAACCATAAAACGACTTACCTGTCGAGGAAAATCCTTTTAACGTTCCTGTTCCTGCAAATAGACTTACCTGCCCAAATGAATGTCCGAATCCTAAAAACACTAAGGTGAAAAGGGTCAATAACTTCGCTTTCATGACTTTTGTTTTATACTGTTTTGATAAATACTACATGTTTCTTTGTGCGCGCCTTTCAATGTACCAATGCTCATCAAAAACTCGTTCACAATTTCTCCTCCAACAAATTTAAATTTCTTTTTAAAGATTTTCACCCATTCATCTTTGGTTTTTGCATTTTGTGCATCAATCCAAGCAAGAAAAGAGCCAAATTCATTTTTTAAATCAATGATTTGTTGCGCATTGTATATAACGGCGTTAATCTTTAGTTTATTGCGAATGATTCCTGCATTTTGCATTAGTTCGTCGATTTTTTCATCCGAATAGGCAGCAATTTCAAAATAGTTGTACCCTGAAAAGGCTTCTCGGAAATTATTTTCTTTTTTCAGAATCGTTTCCCAAGATAAACCAGCTTGATTTATTTCAAGAATTAATCTTCCAAAAAGTTCAAAATCATCCGTAATACGAAAACCGTAATGATAATCGTGGTAACGTTTGTGGACGTTTTCTTCGGGTAAATTGGCGCAAAAATCACAATAGGACATGTTCAAATATAATAGTTTGATTTTGTGATAAAAAATTCATTAACTTTGTTTGTATATTTAGTTGTGAAAAAACAGTATTTCTTTTCCATTGTTTTGGCGACTTTGTCTTTTATAGCCGCGCAAAAGCTTCAAGAAGTTGGAGTAGAAAACTATTATTTCAAAAAAGCTACTAATTTCCACAAAGAAGATGGTTATTTTGATTTAAGCCATCCGCAAAGTGTTCATCATTTACCAATGGGAATTTCTCCTTTCTCGGATGTAACAATGTTAGACTCTACTCAAATGTTGGGCCTAGATCAGGAAGTTGGAAGTCTTATTTTATTTGATTTAACGACCAATTCTATCAAGAGTCAATTGACTTTGGGCGAAACAAAGTTCACGGACATGGCAATGATGGACTCAACAGTCGTTTTATTAGATGCGGATCATCAAGTACATTTTTTATTACCACCTTATGATTCTTTGTCGTTTGAAACAGCTTCAAAAATCGATGAAGATTTAATCATCAATGGGGCTTGTTTACACAGTTCAACCAAAAGAATGTTTTTGATGTCGGAGCCTGTTGAAAAAGGTGAAGGTTTATTTACAAGTTCCATTTACACGTACAATTTGAATCACCGTAAACTGAATGAAACAACATTATTTGACGTGAATACAACTGATATTGAGTTGTTCGCAAGTGAAAACAATATTTCTTTACCTCTTTTATCTGTAAACGATTTTGGTGATAGTATTTCAGGCTTGAACTTTACCCCTTCTGCCATTGCAGTACACCCAAAAACAAATGAGATTTATATTCTTTCCTCGGGTGATAAAAGCTTGGTCGTATATGATCAATTTGGAAAAGTAGTGAATTTCACTTTCTTAGATCCTAGTTTATTTACAGCGCCTTCGGGACTGACATTTTTGGCAAACGGAGATTTGTTGATTTCAAACAAAGACATCATGGCTCCTTCTGTAGTTCAGGTGAAATGGAATCGCTTATTGCAGTCCAAATCAGGACACGGGCTAATCTTCGGAAGGTAACACCCAATTTCGTAGAAACGGGCCTTCATTAAACAACACATCGAGTACGGATAGATTTCCTTGAAAAGGTTTTGTGTAGGAAAATACTTGTTGGTAGTTTTTTTGCGCTATATCTTTCCGGAAAAAGTCTTCGTTTCTAAAGTCTACTGCAACTTCAAATACGTATTCTTCACTGGATTTATACGCAGCATCAACATTTAATATCGAGCAAATAATCCGATGAATTTCTTTGTTAAGTTCCCAAAGCTTCTCAGGATGTTGTATTATCAAATGTTTTATTTCAGGCGCATAATCTTCGAAAAAAGGCGATGCTGCATACGCACTTTCAATCGCTCGCCAATGATCGGTTTTCCAAGTGCCTTGCGTCGCAATTTCGATTTCGGAAACAAGTATTTTCGGATGCGTATGTCTAACAGGAACACTCAATTTCTGTACGCCATTCCCCGTCAAAATCTCACAGCGATTGCGAATGGTTTGCTTAGGAAAATGTTCATGCGCTTCAATAATTGCCCCGTTACAAGCAAAAAAAGTATGCAGATAATATATAGATGGAAAATAAGCTGTAGGCAGCAAAGCCATTAGTTAATCCATTTAAACATGCGATTCCAACGGATGCCCATGTAGGCGCTTTTCGAGAACCAAACCAAAGATGCACGACCAACAATATGATCTTCAGGTACAAATCCCCAAATGCGCGAATCAGCCGAGTTGTAACGATTGTCTCCCATCATCCAATAGTAATTCATAGCAAAAGTGTAGGTCGTTGCTTTTTTACCATCAATTAAAATAGTTCCGTCTTTTTGTTCAACAAGTTTATGTCCCTCGTAAGCTGTAATGATGCGTCGGTACCAAGCGATGTTGTTTTTATTGATCGCAATGGTTTGACCTTCACGCGGTATTTGAAATTCATTAAAGTCAGTAATCGTATTGTTGATGTAAAAATCTTTCGGGAAAACATGCACATTTTCAATCGATTCAAACACGTTTGGCTTATGGTTTTTAGCATATTGAGGAGTCAAATCTACTTCTAATTTCACATGGAAATCAGCCTCGATTTTGGTTCTTTCTGAAGGCGTTAAATTGAATACGTAATATTCAGGGAAATAAGGACTATTGTCGTTGAAATCATCGCGAGTACCATCCGGTGAAACTTCTAGTCCGTAACGGTTACACATCTCTGTAACGCTAGGAAAGTGTGTTTTAGACTTTTCAATTTTATATCGTAAACATTGATTTTCAGCAATAAATGCTGGTTTCCCATTTACATACAAAACTGATTTTTCAATTTTCAATTTATCACCAGGTAATCCTACACAACGTTTGATATAATTCTCACGTTTGTCAACAGGACGATAAATCAAACCTCCATGTAGCATGTTGGTTGGCTGGCCTGGAAATTCTCCCCTTGCTAATTTTTCTCTTGCCAATTGTTTCCATTTGCTAATTGTTTGTATGTAATACTCATGCACCAATTGATTGGCAATACTATCAGCTTCAGTTTCTGATTTGCCTTTAGCAAGATTACTTTCTTTAAGGTCACTGAATTTTTGTCCCGTTTCAGGTGATGATCTAAATTGAAAATAGGCTTCGTCATTCAAAATCCCATGATAATCATGTCCCATCAAGCCGTCTGGCATACGCGGATCATAAATAGCTGTATCACCTGAAGGATAATTGAAAACCACTACATCGTTGCGCTGAACCTTGCCGAATCCTGGAAGTCGTTGGTAAGTTCCTTTCTCTAAATCAGTGTATGATTTGATGTTAATCCAAGGAATTGTATTGTGCACCAACGGGTAAGAAAGTGGTGTTACAGGTACTTTTGGTCCATACGCTAATTTGTTCACGAAAAGAAAATCTCCAACCAAAAGTGTTTTTTCCATGGAACCTGTTGGAATTTGAAAAGGTTCAAAAACATACGTTCGAATGATACTTGCTGCCACCAAAGCGAACCAAAGTGAATCGCTCCATTCTTTTGCTCTCGATTTACTTCCTGGTTTTTCACGGGTTAACATTTCAAAAGCCAAAGCAATTACATTTCCAATTACTGGTACAGCTAAAAACAAGGTCAAATGATCACCCCATTTGCGGATTTCAGCTTCACGTGAATTCGACCAATTTGTATCAGGTAAAAATTTCAGATTTTCTGCTGTTGATTTTTGAGCCAATAAAAAAGGAAAAAACAAACCTTGTACAGTGTCTGTAATCGAATAAAAACCAAACCTTCTTAAATAGTTCAAGTTGGCAGTCATCATCATCACCAAATGCACACCTGGGAAAAGCAATAACAAGCTCCAAAAAGGTTTGTTGGTTGTGATTTTATAAACCACATAATAGTTGTAACCTGGAATGAGCGCTTCCCAACTTTGTCTCCCGGCTTTTGGAAATGTTCTCCACCATTGACATAAATAAGGATTGATTAAAATCAATAAATAAAAATAAAAAAAGCTCATATTCAGATATTTAAAACGTCAGACATGGTGTAAATTCCTTTTTTATCTGCCAGGAATTCTGCGGCAATAACAGCGCCAAGCGCAAACCCTTTTCGGTTGTGTGCGTAATGCGCCAATTCTATCGTGTCAATTTCAGAAGTGTAACGAACAATATGTGTTCCCGGAACTTCAGGCTCGCGAACAGCTTTTATAGGAACAGTAACAGGATTCTTTTGATCAAAATCCTCAACTAATTTCCAATCTTTCAGACTTGGGTTTGACTCCATAATTCCAAGCGCTAGACTTACGGCTGTTCCACTCGGAGCGTCTAGTTTTTGAGTATGGTGAATTTCTTCAATGGAAACTTTATAGTCTGTTTGTGACTTCATCAGTGAAGCCAATTTCTTGTTTAAAGCGAAAACAATATTAACGCCGACACTGAAATTACTGGCATGTAATAAAGAACCATTGACAGCATTTACTTTGGCTGTAATATTTTCCAATTCTTCTTGCCAAGCAGTTGTACCAACCACCACAGGCAATTGCATCGCCAAACAAGCTTCAATATTTTGTGTAGCTAATTGGGGTTGAGTGAATTCAATGGCAACGTCTGCACCCGAAATTTTACTTCGTGTTTCCGAATTGTTTTCAAAGGGTTGTTTGGAATTAAAAACAGCAATTACTTGGTGTCCGCGCTCAAGAGCAATGCTCTCAATTGCTTTTCCCATTTTTCCGTAACCAATCAAAACAATTTTCATGTTGACAAAAATAGAATTTTACACTTAACGCATGTTCATTTTTAAACCTAAACCCGGAGTTTTATTATTCATTAACACAGGTTCAATTTGTAAACTAAGGTTTTGACTAACATCAAAGTGCAAAAAATGAAATTCTACACCTGCATCCACAATTTGAAATAAATATACAGCCGCCACGCCTAAAATGGATAAATCACGTCTGTCCAAATATTGTCTGTATAAATAAAGAACACCTTGATCGTCGTATTGAGACCATTTCGGATCAACCGGATTCCCCGTGTTTAATCGATTCGTGTACTCTGTCTTGAGCGACAATTGTGTTTTTTGATTATCATAGAGAAAATAGCCCGCTGCACCAAGTGCCAAGTATATCATAGGTACTTTCCAAGCTGCTTTTTTAAAACCATAATCAGCATGTCGAGCATTAAAAATTTGTCCGCCACCAGGAACAATTGCTGAGTACATCATCGCTTTTTTAAAAGGATGTTTTTGCGTTGTGTCTGCCATTTGTGTAGAATCTCCGACTGTTTGAGTGTAGCCGGAAAAATGAAATAAAATAACTAAAACAACGAAAAGGAATCTCATATTTTTTTGAGCAATTCCAACAAGCGATTTAATTCTTTGTCGGAGCTGAAATGCAAAACCACTTTACCGTTTCCATTTTCCGATTTCTCAATACCTACTTTCGTGGCTAAACGCTCCGAGAGAAATGTGCGGTAACTTTCTTGTGTTGAACTTAGTTTAACCGCTTTTTTAGGACTTGTAGTTGAAGTGTTTGTGCTTCCAGCTTTGATCAAGTTTTCAATGTCACGAACAGAAAGTTGTTGTGCTACCACCTCATCGAAAAGTCTTTTCTGTTCAATCGGATCTGAAATGGCAACCAATGCACGTGCATGCCCCATCGAGATTAAATTATCGCGAACACCAGCCTGAATTAAATCAGGGAGTTTCAACAAACGCAGGTAATTGGCAATATTGGAACGCGACTTTGCAATTTTCTCACTCAATTGTTCTTGTGTCATGTTGCATTCATCCATCAAACGTTGGTATGAAATCGCTACTTCAATTGCATTTAAGTCTTCACGCTGAATGTTTTCCACCAAAGCCATTTCCAACATGGTTTGATCATTAGCAATCCGAACGTAAGCAGGAACTTCTTTTAAACCAGCAAGTTGCGAGGCACGAAAACGACGTTCACCCGAAATCAATTGGTAATTATCACGCCCCATTTTACGAACGGTGAGCGGTTGAATGATTCCATGAACTTCAATGGATTTCGCCAATTCTTCTAAGGCTTCTTTTTCAAAGCTTGTTCGCGGATTAAATGGGTTGGCTTCAATGGCTTCAATAGGAATTAAAGATACTGAACCTGCAGTAATACCCGAAGAACTAGTTATATCTGTATTTGAATTTTGTAATAATGCACCCAAACCTCTTCCAAGGGCGGGTTGTTTTTTTGCATTAGAGCTCATTGTCTATTTCAATTATTTTTTCGTTGTTGCCAATCTTTGTCAGATTATTTTTCTGCAATAGTTCGCGGGCAAAGTTAAGATAATTGATGGAACCTTTGGATGCAGCATCATGAATCACAACAGGCACACCATGACTAGATGCTTCACTTAAAGTTGTGTTGCGGTGAATGATGGTTTCAAAAACTAATTCTTGGAAATGCGTTTTTACTTCTTCAACTACTTGATTTGCCAAGCGAAGACGTGTGTCGTACATTGTCAAAAGCATTCCTTCAATTTCCAAATCTGGGTTCAATCTTCCTTGGACAATTTTGATAGTATTCAATAATTTACTTAAACCTTCTAATGCAAAATATTCACATTGAACGGGAACAATAACCGAATCAGCTGCCACCAAAGCATTTACCGTTATCAATCCCAATGAGGGAGAACAGTCAATCAGAATAAAGTCGTATTGATCTTTGATTTTTGCTAAGGCCTGGCGCAACAAATATTCACGATTGGGCATGTTAATCATTTCGATTTCAGCACCCAC
>CAZHPL010000128.1:0-8751 GCA_964534495.1 uncultured Lishizhenia sp. | reverse complement strand
CATCTTCAAGGGCTCCTTCATAGTTGATGTACACTTTGCCTGTTTCCAGGTAAGTGTATAGGAAACCATTCTTTATTTCAGCTTGGTTGACATTACCATTACCAGCTTTACCTTGCTTCTTGGCATATTCACTCAAGAACTTAGAGGTAGAGAAGTTCAACTTCTCAAAGTGGTCATATATCTTTGTCTGTGTACGGATTTTCTCAACAACCACAAAAGTGTCACCACATTCATTGGTAGTAGTGTAAGTATCAGAGCAGCCACAGACATTTGCCTGTGAGCCACATACACGGCATACCTGAGGATCTACTACCAGTTTCATATCTTCTGTCTGTCTACCAGATACTACAGGCTCCTGTACTTTGTAGGAGTCCATAAGTAAAGCATAGTTCAACACATAGAAATCTTCAGGTAGTCTAGCCAGTCCCTTGTTCACTTCTAGTACTTTATCCTTAGTACCATGAATACGAAGGCCCAGGTCATAGTTAACTCTTTGGGCAACTTTGATCAGCTGGGCAGGCTCAATCATACCCTCATTGTTGTACATAGAGAAGTCCTGGTTGACCTCGTACATCAACTCATCAAATGTCCGGTATTTAAGCTCTGTCTTCATAGGTATTAGGATATGACAATGGCAGCTGTTCCAATAACAAGCTTAATAGGTACCTGCTCTCCTGTTCTCAAGTCAAGCAATACCAGGTTGGTAGGAACACCAGAGTTCCCTGTAGTAGGAATAGTGGACATGTTCACTCCTAAAGAGTTGAACCATGCAGGTAATTCTGACGTGCTGTTAATAAAACGGTGTCTATTGTTAGCATGGTCTATCAGAAGGTACTTCTTGTAAACTGAGGTAGCCATTATCTTAGAATATGTTGTTTATCAGGAACTGTATCAGTAGGTATGCTGAGTGTAATCTGGAAGTCTTTAAGCACATTGCTCTCTATTTCTCCATGCAGATAATCTGGAACATTAAAAGCCTCAAGCTGACGGAGCATACAGTCATCCTCTGGGTTACAATTCCATCTACCAATGCTATCTTCAAAGATCCCTTCTACACGCACTGCATCCCACTCTAGGTTAGGGAAGTACAGGTAGTCATTCAAAAAGTAATAGTAAAGAGTCTTATTGTACTTGTAGTTCTTGCTACGAGCAATGTTAAGATATGCAGTAGGAGTGGTAGGCTGTAGATCCTGAGATCCGTCAATAGATGTAATATGTCTGATAAGCGGGCCGTAGTACCCCTGCATAAATGTAGGTAACTGGTACTTACTACGCTTGATGGTAATACCACTTTTGATACCCGTACACTGAGCCTCCACAGCATCCACTTCTACCAGCTCAACAAAGTCAAGGGTCTGGAATACTGAATTGAAAGACATCAGCTTATTCTTGCCATCCTCTCTTTTCATTAACCACTTGGCGTGTTTGGACACAAGGCTATATATGAAACGGTCAGTCAGGAAGGAGTCCTGGCTGACAGCTTTCAACTGGTTACGGATTCTGGAGATCACCTCTCCAATGGTAGTTCTAGCCATAGGGTGATTAGTCTAAGTCAAACTCATCATAGTCTTCTAACTGTAGGGCTGTCTCTGCAGCCATAATGTCCAGCTTATGAACCTTTCTGAGTAGACGGGATATCTTTTGGAAGTTGTCAATGACTGGATACTTTTTCCAGTTCTCTGGGTATGTCTTGGCAACTGTACGCTTAAAGTCTCGTAGTGCAGTAAATCCCCACATGTGATGAAACCTGAACCTATACTTCACCTCAAAGTTAGTATAGAAGATCTTAGCCACATATTGGTCAGACTCCCAATTCTGGTTCTGTACCTTTGTACCATAGAGCTTACTCTTTTGATAGTCAGGATTGTCAGATACTTTACGTGGGCAAGTGCCTATAAAGACATAACCTAGTTGCTCTGGCAGCTCAACACCATCTCTATTCTCTATTACCTCTTCCCATATCTTCCCATTGAACTTGGTAATAATCTCCTTGTATACCTCATAAGGTATTTGCCTATACTTAGGATACCTGATGAGGAACTCACGGTACGTATCCTTTGTAAGTATGTTAAGCTTCCTGGGACGGAATCTAGGAGCAGATAAGTCCGGTTGTTTGAATGGCTTCATGCAGGGTCTGCTACATTATAATTTACGAAATATCAAGCTCTTTTCCAAAGGTTACTTTGGTCTCGAAGATGGCCTGGTCATGCTTTTCTACTATGTCAAAGCAAACACCTGCTCTGTTAGGTCCAAAGTTGGTACCAATCCACTTGCTACCACCAAATAAAGAAAGGACATTACGGTATCGGAAACCATAAGTTTCCTGTGAATTAGCCATGTGCAGGTCACCTTTAATAATAGATACATAAGCCAACTCCGGGTTGATATTATGGTACATCAAGTACTTACGGAAATAGTTCTCTGTCTTGTCATTAAGATGAAGAGGCAAACCATGTTTCATGTCTTCATCATCTTTTCCATGAGTGAACAGAAATACATGTTCGCCATATACTTCATGCTCTATGAACTTGGTAAGCATGCGGGGCTTTACCCAGGGATATACCGCATGGAGGGAGATCTCCAATGATCGGGTGACCATGTAGTCAAAGTCACCACCATGATTGCTATTACAGTTTTGTAATACATGATAGGTAGCAGCAATGTTATCCTCTATAAGCTTATCAAAAAAGTTCTTCTCTACACGGATAGCTGTCTCAAAAGCTTGCTTGTTGCTCATGTTCTGAGGAAGCTTATGTCCACCACGGGTTGTATAGCCGTTCTGTCCATCCATCTTATCCCCCAAGTCAATGATATAGATGTCTTCAAAAGTCCCAAAAATGTGGTGCATCTTTAGGATTTGGTAGTACACCTCTTCCATTCTATCCTCATACTCCTGCCCATCATACGTGTTTTTATACAAGGCATTACCACTAACATAAGCACCAATGTGTCTGTCAGATAGGTAAACAAATAGAGCTTTATTGTTGGATTCAGGTAGTTTCTTAAGAGTTCTGCCCGAGAGAGGGAGCTGGCTGAAGACTTTAGAGAGTATGGTTTCAGCATCATCTAAGGATATTTCTTTTTGTTTCTTGGCGGTGCAAAGAGCTGATACCTCCCACCGGTTCTTCTTTTGCTTGTTCCAGTAGGTTGATAACTTCCATTTTTCTGGATCAAGCTTGAGTCTCTTGACAATCTCATCAGGACTCATTGGCTCTGAGGTAAGCATTGCTTTAACCTCCATCTGTCCTTTTTCTGTGTAGTGGACCATTTCTACTATCTCATCCTCCTCTATCTCCTCTATCAGTTCTTCTTGCCGTTGAAGCTTCAAGCGAAGCATCTCGTCAATATTATCACCAGCATGTTCAATCATATTTTGCTTCATGCCAATGACCTCTTGTTTTAGTTCTAGGTACTTCTCTGTAGTAATACCTAACTTGTCTGCACAGTATTCAGCGTTCTTTTTCCACTTCAAACTGTCAAACACTCTTGTTAATAGTGTCATAGGATATGGGTTGCCGTAAGGCTACAGTTATGGAATGTAAATGTATGGGACTACCTCTTGGTAATCAACCTATTATATACGGATTATACACAGCTTTACAAAAATGAACCCCCGCCATTTCTAGCAAGGGGTTCGGTCTGTCAGAAGAAAACCAACAAAACTTCAGACAATATCTTAGTTACCTGAACATACTATTACTCCAGTATCCCAGTTGTAGTTTGCAGAGTTGGATATCACGCAGCTGTATTGCTCTTGCTCTGTAGTACATCCATACTGTCCGCAATCAACTGTTGTAGTTTCATACCAGGTAGTTGACGTTGCTGTAGATTGACCAGCAGGAATCACCACAGTACGGGTATTGTTGCTTGGAGAACCAACGCAAGGTGTGTAAGTTGTTCTAAATGTAACAGTTAAGTTAGATGGAGCATTTACTACAGTTCCAGCACTATTGTATAAAGTAACTGTCAATGCACGCTTATAAGCTGTGTAGTCAGTTCCCAAACAATTCACTGTCTCTGTACCTGCTGAGTTCTCAGATACCCCTACTTTGTAGGTAGTTACTGGAGTAGTTGAAGTATCAGCAATAGTGATTGTAGAGCTGGTTGCTACAGTTGTTCCTGAAATACTTCCTGTCTTAAGGGCAACAGTAAATGTCTCGCTTCCTTCTGTAGTAAGATCAGTTGCAATGGTACGTGTAAATGAACCAGAGTTATTTGTGATAACCACGTTTCCTGTTAATGCATTATCTGCAAAGTCAGAAGAACCTAAGCCCTGGCTACCGTTTACTACCCAGTATAAAGTTGCACTTCCTACGTTAGTAGTTGTAACATTAAATGTAACTGTACCTCCCTCATTTACTGATGTAGTAGATGGTGTAATTGAATAGGTAGGTGTAACAGGTACACCATTGTTTGCACATGTAGTACAATCACTTTCTTCACTAGCAACAACACCAGATGATGCAGATGTAGCATTACTTACTGTTCCAATAGTGTAACAGTTGCCATTGTTACTCTTAACTACCACACCGGCAGTCAGGTTATTACCGCCATTGTACTGGATCACACCTGTATCAGAAGTATCACAACGAGTAACATTATAGTAAGTAACTTGTTGAGGAGTTGTAGATGTATCATTAACAGTAATAGTAGCAGTAGTAAATACCACTGGACCAGCTGTATTTCCTGTACGCAATGACAATGTAAATGTCTCTGTACCTTCGGTAGTAGTATCAGCTTTTAATGTCTTAGTAATTGTAGCTGTGTTATTATTAATAGTAATTGAACCAGCTGCAGTATTATCTGTAAAGTCACCATCTACAACACTACCCGCTATGGTGTAGTACAATACAGTACCATTAGCAACATTAGTTGTAGTAATAACAAAGTTTACAGTACCTCCTTCATTAACACTTGTTGCTGAAGGTGTAACAGTATATCCTGGTGACCCAGAACCACCGCCCGAACCTCCAGATCCACCGCTTCCACCGGAACCACAAGAAATTGTAGCTTGCCAGTTATCAGTAAGTGATGCGTGTCCAGCATGTTCAGCATTTAAAGTAAAATAACGACCATCTCCTGCTGTTCTGTCAAAAGTAATAGTTCCGCTTGTAGCTGTGCTTAAAGTAGATCCCCAAGGTCCAGAGTAGTTTGCATTACCTTTCCAACCAGTTGTTACCAAAAGGTTGTTATTTGAATCATAAACATTGATACGGTTAGGCACATCATTGGTTACCCACTGTACATCGACAGTAGTAGCAGTAACCCCATTCATATCAATAAGTTCCTTAGGATAAGTGTAAAAAACAGTAGATGAGCTTGTACGGCTAATATTACTTCCGCATACTAAAGAACTAATCTTATTAACACTAAAAGTAGCTGGAGCACTAAATGAACTCACAGAACATGAGCTTTCAATAGTACCCTCAATGTTTTCACAAGCAGGTATACCTGTAAGTGTAATTGGAGATGAGGTAAATGAACCTGATGCAGTAGTATACTGGGTAGTACCTACTACTCTCCACTTAACTCTGTATCCATTTGCTGGTGCAGGGCTAGGCGGGGTAAAATTGAGTACAAGACTACGGGTGATAGGACAAGCCATGCTGTTACGGTGTTATAAATGGTTGAGCATTGGTATATGTAGCAACGCCATTGGTTAGACATACACCTTCAATAGTTCCTTCATATCTGGCACCTGCTTCTACATTGGGAACAACCAAAGTACTACCTACCAAATCTGTTGCCAAGAATGTGTAGTTTACCGTACCTACCTTGCGGTATTTAACACGGTAACCACCTGCAAATACAGTAGCATTGGACAGATTGATAGTAAGCGTTGCCATTATTAAGAAGCCTTAGTTGTGACAGCTATAGTCACAGAAGTACAGTTAGTGCTTCCGGAAGCTGTGCTGGAAACTTTAAAGTGATACTTTGTATTGGCTGATAAGCCAGTGATCTCTTTTGTAGATACACCATTAGATGCAACTGATGTCCACTGTGTAGCGGACTCTGTCTTATACATTACTGTCAAAGACAGGTTATCTGCTGGAGTAGTCCAGGCTATAGTGATTGCATTGGTACTTACTAATGTACTTCTTAGGTTAGTCACACATTTCAGAGTAGGAGCAATGCATCCTACACCGCTTATTTGCCCAATAATAAGCTTCTCTACAATAGTGCGAAGTCTATCTCCTTTCTGGATATTACCCTCAACTATAGGGTCTCCATCCAACTTGATACACCCAAGGTTATATAGCTCCTCACAAGGCTCACTATCTACACATGGTGTAAGTACAGCCGGTACAGGAGGGCAATCCTGACACGGGTTACAATTTGCTAAAGGAAGTCCAGTTGACATAGGTAGTTAAAGATTAGGATAGGGTTGCACTAACAACTGTTGGTGGCACACCGCATGTATTAGAACCTGTGTTAATTGTTGTGTAGGTAGCAAAAGAACATTCTTGAGCCGGTAGTGAACCAACTGTAACAACCGCACGGATCTTGTAGACATTACCTTCCACCAAGTTGATGAAGCTGTCAGAAATAATACCTGTTGGGTTAGTAAATGTTTTGCTACCAACTTGTACACCTGCTGAGTTCTGAAGTTCAATACGGTAAGAAACATTATTCGTAATTGGTGCCTCAAAGCTATAAGCCAATGTAGTTGTAGAAGGTGTAACAATAAGGTTAGGACAAGCATTAGTAGCTGTTCCAGTAGTTTTAACCACAGTCTTGTTACAAGTTGTACCACTATTAGTAAGACAAGCTTCTAAAGTGAAAGTAAGCTTGGTAGCCAGGTTAAGTGGAGTTCCATCTAACTGGATAACCAATGGTGAAGTATTGTTAGCTGCACTTATAACATCAACATTTGTGATATGCTTGTTACCAAGTGCATCTGTAATAGTCATTTTAGAACCAGTACTTGCACAGTTAGCCCATCCTGAAGGGATTGTGCTGTAACCAGAGAAGAACAGGTTAGCTGCTGTACCGTTATTGATTAGTACTACAGCAAAGTCAACAGTTACTGTTGAGCAATCAGCTTTAATCAACCCTTTAATTGAGTTGAATGCATCTCTAAGGTCACACACGGTAAGCCATAGGTTAGTAAGAGAATCTGCAGTTGTAGACACAGTTGTCTTCCATCCCGGAATAGCAGCCATAGTACCTGCTTTAGACAACGCAGTAGCTGTTGCCAGGGAAGTACATTGCGTAGCCGCAGCCTGGGTTAAGGCAGTAGATGTACCTGTTGCATTACGCAAAGTACAAATCTGGCTCTCCAGATTCAAAATAGCATTAGCAAAGGACAACGGAGAGTTGGATCCTGAGCAAGTTAAAGTAACAGAGCCAGTGTTATTGGCTGGATTAGACACAGCAGATTCAAGAACAGTAAGGCGGTTGCCATAACTGGTCAAGGTTGATGTGTGATTGGTGACAGTAGTATTGATTTCACATACCTTTAAACCAATGGCTGAAGTGTATGCTGTATGTTGCAATCTTGTTTGTACATCTCCATAAGAGTCAGTTGTTCTAAAACACTGAGCAATAGTCAACAACGGATCTGGTACAGTATCCCCCGACCCAAGGTCATTTACAAGATCCTGAAGTGTACATACTTTATTAATAAGGAGCGTAAGAATATTGTCCACAGACATATCTGTGACAATAGCAGTAGTGATACAAGAAAGATCAATATCTAGTTGAGCATTACCTGAGTCAACTATGTATTGGGCCAGCTTGTACACAACATCTGAAACAGTGTCCCCTGTACATAAATTAATGCTTGGAAGGTTAGGTCCCTGCCAAATGACACAATTTGATGAAACTGGAGAACACCCCTGCTCTGAAGTATTGGATAGGGTCGGTATCATAGGGGTATAGAGTTGGTGACTGGACTATTTCAGTCTACATTATAATATACCAAAAACTGTGGGTATTTACAAATATTCTTGCAGCAAGTAAACAAAGAAGCCCCAGTCGAAACGTCCGGGGCTTGCTTACAGGTCATGAGGAATGTTATTCGGTAGGCTCTTGGACTTCCTCGTTAAGGCTCTTCATGAGCTTGAAGAGCACCGGATAGGACTCATCCGTATCGACATTGAAGTCGTCTATAGTGAAGGGGTAAACTGACAGTTCTTTCTCCTCTGCCACTAGCTTATTCATTTCTTCATTGAACTCAACAAAAGCAGGGTTAAGTATCTTGATATTTTCACCAGCCTCATTAAGTACTTCATTACCTTCCTCATCTTTCTGGTTAATTAAAGTAGGTAAAGTAACTCTGCCGTCTTCCTCTGGTACACCAAGCTTGATGATCATCTGATCCTTCAAGCCATCAATCTTTTTCTTTTCAGCTGAAGCTAACTCAGCCAGGTCATTTAAGTAGTAGCGAATCTTCATGTTGAGGCCTTTCTGACCTAGTAATCCAACAGTGATAACCTCACCTGTTGCAGGATTACGCACTCCACTTAACTCGCCCTCAAGAGCATAAATCTCACCAAGACTTAGCTTGGTCTTTACTAATGTTGTTGCCATACGGTATGATTGGTTTATGTATACAGTATAATATACTAAATTTCTTAGTAATGTCCAACTTTATGTGCAAGTTGAACCTTGTGTCTTGGTTCCATTACCACTTGTTACGTTAACAGTGCCAGAACGAGCACAAACTGTACCTACTACACCTCCTGAAGAATTACTATTGTAGTAAGAGAAAGTAGCTGTACCTCCTGTAGAACATGTAGAATAAGAACC
>CAZHPL010000127.1:4453-8788 GCA_964534495.1 uncultured Lishizhenia sp. | reverse complement strand
CCCGTAGAAAAGCGTAATTTTGCCCCACTTAATTTTAAAATTCTTTATACTAAAATGAGCTTAGCTTTAGGAAATCACATTCTTGTTGAATTTATGAATTGCGACCCGCATGTAATGAATGACGTTGCGGCAATTGAAAGAGACATGGTTGGTGCTGCGCAAAAAGCCGGTGCAACAGTTATTAATTCTACGTTTCACCATTTTTCTCCGTATGGAGTTTCAGGTGTTGTTGTTATTCAAGAAAGTCATTTAGCGATTCACACGTGGCCTGAATATGGTTACGCCGCTGTGGATTTATTTACGTGTGGTGAAATGAACGCTTGGATTTCATTTGATCATTTGAAAGAATGTTTTGGTGCTAAGTCTTATTCAGCATTGGAAATGAAACGTGGTTCTGTTAATTTATTGACAAGAAACGATTTCGATATTTCAACCATGCGTCAAAAAGCAAGTGAGTGGAGAAACCCTGAGTTTTTCACGCGCAATGTGTGGTTTACGGATAAAGATGAAGACCAAGCCTTATCACTTCGTTTTACAGGTGAAGTTTTTTACGACGTTCAATCGCCATTTCAACGTGTTCGCATCATTGAATCGTATAAATACGGAAAAATGTTGGCCTTAGACGATATGGTTATGACCACTGAAAAAGATGAATTTCATTACCACGAAATGATTTCTCATCCAGCAATGTTCACCCATCCAAATCCAAAAAATGTTTTGGTAATTGGTGGTGGAGATGGTGGTACAGTACGTGAAATTCTTCGTCACGAAGGCGTTGAAAGCGTTACCATGGTTGAGATTGACGGTGAAGTAATTAAAAGTTGTAAAGAATTTTTACCTCAAATTGCAGCAGCATTTGATAATCCAAAATTGAATTTATTGGTTGACGATGGAATTGCTTTCATCAAACAAGCTGCTCCGAAATCGTACGACATCGTTATCGTTGACGGTTCCGATCCGGTTGGTCCTGCAGAAGGTTTGTTCTCTGTTGAATTTTACACAAACTGTTATAACGCATTGAAAGACAACGGAATTTTAGTGGCTCAAGGAGAATCACCGAAATTCAATGAAAAAGCGTTTGCTGAATTAAATCATACTTTACAAGGAATTTTTGGTGAAGACAAAGCACCTGTTTCTTTATTCTTTGTTCCAACATATCCAACAGGAATGTGGAGTTTCCAATACGGATTAAAAGGTGATTTACATCCTAAAAACATTACTAAACAAGCTGAAATACAACAATTTGTTGCAGAAAAAGGATTGAGATATTACAATGAAGATATTCATTTTGGAACATTCGCAACTCCTAATTTTGTGAAAGCATTATTGAAAAAATAAATAGCGACACCTATTATTTTGAGCCATGGCATTTGTCATGGCTTTTTTTGTTTTCACGATTCTACGTTTATAACACCTAATCGGCTTGATTCTTTAGCTATTAAAATTGCTTATCTTCGTCAAAAACTGATATTTTGGCAAAGAAAAATCCTGAAATAAAAACGACAAAACCAACGGGCATTTCAACTCGTACCATGTTGTTTGTTAGCCTTTTACTTTCCTTTTTGTTTTATGGCAACTCTATTTCCAATGGCTATTCCTTGGATGATGAATTAGTAACCACAACGGATAAACATCACCATGAAAACGTAGAAAAAGGAATTGGCGGCATCAAGGCCATTTTTACTTCAAATTATGCCATCGATGGTAAACAGAACTATGAATATCGCCCCTTGGTAACATATAGTTATGCCATTGAATGGAGTTTGTTTTCTGATAGTCCGAGTCGTCCGCAGATTTCCCATTTCATCAATGTGATATTGTACGGATTTTGTGGCTTTTTAATATTCTCTCTTGTGAATCAATTTTACAAAGGTAGTTCGACTTGGTTTTCTGCTTTGATTGCTGTACTTTTCATCATTCATCCTATTCACTCTGAGGTAGTTAATAACATCAAAAACAGAGATGAAATACTCAGTTTGATTTTTGCGTTACTTGCTGCCATTCAAGCGTTTAAGTGGGTAGACAATCAAACATGGAAGCATTTAGCTTTTGGCGGAATTTTTATCACCTTGTCATTACTAAGTAAGCGTTCAAACCTACCCTTTGTTGTTTTAATTCCATTGATGTTATATTTCTTTCGTGATTTTTCAATTAAGAAAATTGGACTCGTTTTTGGCGCTTTGGTTGGCGGACAGCTGATTTACAAAATAACGCGAAGCACTATGCTCGTAGAAGAAAAACATCGCTTTTTTAGTTATGTGGAAAATCCCTTATTTGAAAAAGGTTTTGTGGCACGTATTCCCGTTTATTTTGAGTCGAATTTATTCTACATTCAAAAAATGTGTTTACCCTATCCGCTGAATTTCTATTACGGATACAACGCCCTTCCCATTGCTGGCTGGAAAGATTGGCAATTCATAATTGGAGCGTTGCTTATGTTGGTCGGAATGTTCTTTGCAGTACGTGGATTGATAAAGAAAAATCCTATTTCTTTCGCTATCTTGTTTTTCTTTGCTGCTGTG
Organism: uncultured Lishizhenia sp.; assembly: GCA_964534495.1. Classification (GTDB taxonomy): domain Bacteria; phylum Bacteroidota; class Bacteroidia; order Flavobacteriales_D; family Crocinitomicaceae; genus UBA952. The sequence goes on along the minus strand of CAZHPL010000127.1, from coordinate 6,266 downwards.
GGTGGTGCTGCCAATTTGTTAAGCCCAATGGTGGGAATTGTGGGAGAACGTTTCGCATTTACAGCTTCCTTCGGATTTGTTTTCTTACTTGCGTTGTTACTGGTTAAAGGATTCAAATTGAACATTGAAGACACAGGTTTTTCCACACAAAAACTTTTGATTCCATTGGTGATAATCATTTTGCCTTCATTCGTTTTTTCTATTAATCGCAACAAAGATTGGCAATCCAAAAAAAGCTTATATCTAGCTGATGCCATTCGAAATGGAAATTCTGCAAAAATGTACTCGCTTTTGGGCACAGAATACCAAGAAGAAGCCTACAAATTGCAAAAGGAAAGTCTGTACACAAACGACGAAATGATGCAGAAAGTGGACAGTGCGATTTATTTCTATGAAAAAAGCATTGCCATTTTCAAAAATTATGAGTCCAACCAAAACAATCGGGGTGCGATGTATTACACCTTTTACTACGATTATTTGGAAGCTGCAAGCTCCTTTAAATTTTCAATTGAGCAAAACAAGGACTATTACGAAGGAATGTTGAACATCGGAAATTCGTATGCTAAAGTTTCTGAGGCTTATATGAATATTCTTTTGCTATACCCAACTACAAAATCATCAAAAGAACATGTATATCAGCTAGATGCTATCTTCAAAAAGGAAAAATTATATAAATCGCTAGCGATTATTCGTCAGTTTGAAGTAAATGCTTTTGAACAACTAAAAAAAGGACTTAATGCTAATAACGTCCAAAATTTGACTTATAACGCACAATGTTTGGAAAAACTAGATAAGCGTTTGGCTTCTTTGAACTTTGCTTCAAAAATCAGTGAAATACTGTCGACAGCTTTACAAACCAAAACGAACCCTAAAGTTCAAGCCTTAAATTATTTCCGAAAAGCCTGTATGGAGGAACTTGTGCAGAAATCAAATCTGAGTGAAGAAACAGTTGCAGCAACTCTTCCCGAATTAAAGAAAATGTACTTAGATACAGCCAAAATTTATTTTGACAAAACGTACAAAGTAAATCCAAAATTTGAAGCGTATTATTCGAGTGTGAATCAATTTGCTTATTTGTTGCAAGACTATCCCTTGTTAATTAAAGCGCAAAAACAATTCTTAAAAAGTATGGATAAACCGTACAATGCACCTCAATATGTTCAGATGGCAAATGCTTATTTTTCAATGGGAGACAAGAAAAAAGCAAAAGCAAATTTTGATTTAGGTATGAAAGAATTAAACCGTGAAATTGCTGATTTAGAGAAAAAATCATCCCGTACTGCTGAAGATGATGTGCGTTTAAGCTCACTTAAAAATGAGGTTATTCGTCTAAATTCGTTTGTTGCAAACATTAAGAAAAATAAGCAAAAATGATCGATCTAAAAAAGATTGATAACATACAAGTTCATTTTATTATTGGGCCTGGGCGAAGTGGTACGTCAATTCTTGTTCAACTTTTGAATTTTCACCAAAACTGCGTTGCCATTCCTGAGGTAAAACACGTTTTGCATTTTTACAAAAAGTATAAAAACATAAACTCTGTTTCTTCAGAAATCATATCCGATTACAAAAATTATTACGAAGAAATTAAAAAGAAAAAGAAATTTTATTTCTTGAATGCTCCTGAGAAAAATCTGTTGGACGAACTAGAAATTGGTCAAGCCATTAACTTTTCGCAACTCTCTAAAATCTTTCACTTGGTGCTTGCAGGTATTGACGATTATACTTCTATTAACTGTATTATCGATAAAAATCCACAATACACTTTTCACGTAATGCGATTACAAGCCATTTTTCCGGAAAGTAAATTTTT
>CAZHPL010000127.1:604-4443 GCA_964534495.1 uncultured Lishizhenia sp. | reverse complement strand
CCTACATTCTTTCTAATTTACAACATCAAAAACCAAACGAAAAGAAACGTTCAAGCAACTATTACGCTTGGGTTTGGCGCTTGTATATGCATGAAACAAAGCTTCTATCTAAGTACTTGAAGAACAATCTATTAATTGAAACGTATGAAAATCTTGTGTTGCAAAAAGAGAATACGATTGAGAAAATAATGCACTTTTTTAATTTGAGTTTTGATAGTACTATTTTCGATTTTCATTTAGCATTGGGAAACCAAGCAAAACAGCTTCAAAGCAATCAGCAATTGTATGAAGGCACTGAAAAGAAAATTCGCGATTTAAGTTCACCCATCAATGCATCTCGATTGTATTCGTGGAAAGATAAAATGTCAGAGGAGAATCAAAAAGAAGCATCCATCATCTGTTGTAAATACGCTGAAACCTATAATTACGCGAGCAATTCCTTTCAAAAAGGTGAATTACTTAGCGTGTATTTACGATCAATTCCAACATTCATGAGAACCAAATTATACAAACTATCAACTTTAGTCGGAAATGTCTGAATCAGTCAAAATACATTACATCATTGGGATTGGACGTTCTGGGACATCCTTACTCATGTCTTTATTAGGCGCTCATCCTTCGATTTGGCCAACTCCTGAGAATTATTTCGCTACTTTTTTTGCTCATTCATGCGCTAACAAAACGGAATTTACAGCAAAAGACAATCAGTTGATGAATCGTTTTAATGTGGCTTTTGGAAAACTTCAACCGTATATCGGATTTGATTTTCAACCATTTCCTGAAGATTCAACGTTTAATGGAACTTATTTTGAATGGTGTTCTTTCATTTACAAGCAATTTAAACACAGTACAATTGGCGAAAAACAAACTCAACTTATTTTAGACAAAAATCCATCCAATACACTTTTTACTTTTTCACTCAAAAAATTCAATCCCGAAGCAAAGTACATTTTAATGGTACGCGATTATCGTGCGAACATTTTGTCTCGTAAAGAAAGTATTCATCTTCGTTCAGGGGATGCTGTTTTCAATGCCATTCGATGGAAGATTTTTACGAAAAAAGCATTGGCATTTCAAGCTAAAAATCCTGATAATGTTATCGTTGTTCGTTACGAAGACCTTATTCTACAAACCGATAAGGAACTGGAACGAATTTTTAATTTTTTCGGCGTTTCTAACATGTTATCAGAGGAATTACGCGAAATTGAACGTAAAAGTTATGAGGCTTATTTGAACAATCCTTTATTCGCAGACAACGAACGCATCAAGAAAAAATATGGAGACTTGGCAAAACCTATTTTTAACAATCGAGTTGAGAAGTGGAAAACCAATTTAACTCCAACTGAAATTGAAAATACAGAACTTATTTGTGGCAAAACCGGCCAACTTTTGGGGTATCATGAATCAACTAGCGTAACAAGTAGTCAAAAAATTTTACGCAAACTTTCATTTATCCCGAAGTATCTGAAAATTCAATTTACTTTTTTCAAAGACTCGCTCTTCTACTATCTGCCCATTGCATTCAAGGTTCGTAAATTTGAAGAATACGTTGAACACATTCGAAAAACGAAAAGAAATGAAATGGACATCTGAAAAATTAGACAATTTACCTGTTCATTTTATTCTATGTACGGAAAGAACAGGAAGCTCGCTTTTAAGTTTGATGCTGAATTTAAACGATGCTATTCAATGTCCTTCAGAAGAACCTTTTGCTTTGTATTTAGCTCCCAAATACAGTAAAATCAAGCAATTTACAATTGAAATCTTAACCAACTATGTGGAGGATTTCTTTTTAATGGCGGAAAAAAACATTGATTTGTATTTCAGTAAAAAGGACGTTTTTCTCGAAAATTTAATAGCTCATAAGGATTTTTTGAATTACGAACGTCTTGTCAAATTGACGTATTTACATTTCATTGACATTAAGGACAAAACGGAAGTAAAGGTGATTGTAGATAAGCAAATTAAGTACTTTTTCTATTTGCCTCAACTTCAGCAACTCTTTCCCAAAGCGAAATATATTGTGCTGGTTCGCGACGTTAGAGATAACATTGTTTCGAAAAAAAACAGGTCGCTGAATTGGAGTAGCAATCCCCTATTTCTTGCCTGTCTTTGGAAACAAACCTATGCCAACATTGAAAAATTGCGTTCCAACGAATGGATGTGGATTCGCTACGAAGATTTTGTCATCAATACAGAACTTTGCTTACAAGGAATTTGTGAATTTTTGAATGTTCCTTTTCAGGAAAAAATGATGGAAACAAAAGGTGTTTTTCAGCAATTAATTGCAGCTAAGGAAAAGGATTTGAATCCTCGATTTGTTAAGCATTTAAAAGATTTCCACAGTGGTTTAGACCAAGTTCCAAACACATCTAAAATTGGACAATACAAGCAATTGGATGCTTCTATTGTTTCTTCTGTTGAATCGATCTGTCATCAGCAATTGGCGTTTTTTGGATATATCGAAAGCAATGAAAATATTAATAAAAACCCGAGCATTAAGTCATTGTTTTATTGCTTTTTAGCGAAAATGTACCGCAAGCATTTACTCGCTTTTTATTACAAAATTCCTGTTTCTTGGAAATTATGGCGCAAGAAATCCATCACAAAATCTTGGCAGGCTTAATACAGCTTTATGAAATTTACGAAACGCATCGCTAGGAATGCAAAGGGGCGCAAGCATTTCCCAACAAATCGAATGACACTTTCCGGCGCTTTGTATAATAATTTGAGTCGTTCAGCTCTTTTTTGAAGAAATAAAGAAGTCAAAACCGTGGAAGTAATTTGATTACGTTGATTCATAAACTCTTCACGAATCACGTCCATTACAATGATAATTCTGCGTTTATCGGATTTATTATAGGCCTCATGATTGTATGCATCCATAAAAATCAACCACTTACCTTCTTCCCACGAGCGTAATTCATCGCGAACACGAAAGCCACAAGCAGGTAAACTTGCAGGTACTTCAATTCCCAAATGACAACGATAAATTCCGTTGGTGTCACCACAATGCGGTAAAATTTCTCCTCCTGCTTCTAATTCATTAAACGACAAGGAAGTAATTTCAGGATATTTTTGAATTAAAGCACTCGTAACAGGAAAAGCTTTTTGTCGCTTGTGAAAAACGATGTCCCACGATTTCAAGGAAATGGTTTTCCAAATGGATTTTTTGTTGACCATTGAAGCATTAAAATAAGCTTCGGGGTTGTGTTCTTTCAAATAGTCAAACAATTCAGCTTTTATAAGCGGAAATTTTTCTTCAAATTCAGCCGTAAATCGCAAAGATTTGGGGTCAATATATGAAGGTTCAGTGCCTTTATAATCAAAGGAAAAATCATACAAACTAAACCAGAGCTTTTGCATATCGCAAATTATAGAACGAAGTTACTTTTTTTACTGAATTATTGATACTTTTAAACCATAAAACACACAATTATGTCTGAAAAAACAGCACAAAACCCACAGTATTTCTATCCCGTTTCAGACTTTCCATTTTTACAAATTTTAGAAGATAATTTTGAGGTGATTCAAAGCGAATTACTACAATTACTGGAAAGCGAAAAAGAACAAAATTGGCTGCGCACTTTTCCAGAATATGTAAAAGGTGAAAAAGAAAAAGCCTGGAAAGTATTTACTTTTCTTTTCTTTGGAATGAAAAGTCCTAAACATGCCGCACTTTGTCCAAAAACAGCTGCACTTATTTCTGCTATTCCTGAAATGATTTCCTGCGCGGGCGCTTTGGTGGCGGTGGGGTTACTCGAACACGCCGCCACGTCGGCCGATGGCCGTTACGATGAGATTCGTGTCACCGAGGCCCAGCCTCGCCCCGACCCGTG
>CAZHPL010000127.1:0-594 GCA_964534495.1 uncultured Lishizhenia sp. | reverse complement strand
TTTCGTATATGGAACCTGGGACGCACATCTTACCGCACAAAGGCTATACGCGAATGGTGCTGCGTTGTCATTTGCCCTTAATAGTACCAGATTCAGAAAAATGTGCGATACGTGTTGGAGAAGAAACGCATCATTGGCAAGAAGGAAAATTGGTTATTTTCGATGATTCTTTCGAACACGAAGCGTGGAATAAAAGTGATGCGCGACGCGTGGTGTTGATGTTTGACATTCCAAATCCACTTTGGGGTTATTCCGCTGAAGAAATTTCGCGCGAAAAAAATGTTATTTTATATCTTCCAGTTCTATTAGCTTGTTCTACAAAATAAAATTGTATGGAAGCATTTACAAACCAGGTATTGCCATTGGAGGAGTTTTTTTAAGCAATAAAGCATTGATTTCTGGTAAATTGCAACCTGAAACTTCTCCCGACAATTCCATCAATGGAGAGCCGACGGAAAATAATTTTGCCGCCATATTCAATTTAATACCCAATTTTTGAAAGCGTTCAAAAGTCAATTCATACATCGCATTTTGTCCATCGTCGGAATCACAAATCCACTCATAACCTAAAATTTTGTTGTATTGTATCGCTCT
>CAZHPL010000126.1:0-8799 GCA_964534495.1 uncultured Lishizhenia sp. | reverse complement strand
AAAAAAATAAAAGGGCATAGCAAATTTGATGCTTGGTCCAACGTAAGGTGGAACGTATGGGTAATTGATGATGTCAATTGGAATGGAGGCTTCCAATGTTCCCAAAGCCATTTTTTTCTGCGTGAAAAATAATACGACAGCTATCAAAATCGGCAAACTAATAAGGATGGATTGCAGTATCGTTTTGCCTGATAAAAGAAAATATAGAAATGGAACCAAAAGTAATCCCGTTAATGCCGTTTCTTTGGACAACATCCCAAGATAGGCAAATGCAAAAACTGGAATTATCCAAAGCCATTTACCCGTTTGAATTTGTTTGACAGTACAGAATAAAACGATCATTAAATTCAAGAAACTTAGAATCTCATCACGACTTTTTATGTTGGCAACTACTTCCGTATGAATAGGATGTGCAATGAAAAGTAATGAAACAATGAGCGCTAACCATTTGTTGTATTTGTTGAAAATCAATCCCAAGGTTATGAATAGAAATACACCACTTAATGCAAATAACAATACATTATTGAAGTGACTCACATGCGGTGCTTTTCCGAAATATTCCCACTCAATGGCAAACGTAATTAGTGATAAAGGTCGGTAATAACCCAGTTTTACATCTGAAAATTGCCATAAATCCATTTTCATAATTTCAGGAATCCCAGCCAATCCTTTTTGGACATTCAAATTTTGTTCAATTGCGCCTGTGTCATCCAAAACATAGCCGTGGTGAATCGTATTAGCATAAAACAGAAATCCAACTATAAAAATGAGCATTGCCAAAGCTAATTGTCGCACTTTCGTCCAAGGATTGAATTGCAGGTCAAACCAAGGTGTATACACACTTTCTTGTTTTTTGCTTTTTTGCTCAACCGTCGATTTCTTTGCCGCCATTTGGTTCGATTTTGACTTCAAATATGTCAAAATTTACGCAATCTACAGTTGAAAGCAACCATCTTCATTTGATTTTTGTATTAAAAAACAACGGATTGCTTACTTTTATAGCATGAATTGGAGAGACATGTTGAAGTATTTTCCGGATGTTTGGCAATATCTGGTTATCATCCTCATTTTTATTATTGCTGCTTTTTTTATTCTTTAAAATGATAAGAGAAAAATCGCGTTTGTGGATAAAAGCAATGTTTTTAAGTTGCTTATTTACTTTGTTGCAAATCAATGTCTTTGCGCAATATACGCCATCGATGAATATGGATTCCATATCGCATATCGACTATCAAGCCTTGCACGGAGCCAACCTAAACGATGTTTGGGGATACGTAGATGAATTGGGAAATGAATATGCAATTGTAGGAACAACCAAAGGAACTTCAATTGTTGATATCACAATTCCATCAAGTCCGGTAGAGGTTTTTTGGTTAGCTGGAATGGAGTCCATTTGGCGCGACCCATGCGTTTATACAGATTATGCTTATATCACAACCGAAGCGCAGGAAGGCTTGACCATTATTGATTTGTCTCCTTTACCACAATCGCATAATTTGACAGCTACAATTTATACAGGTCCTGCCGACAATTCTTGGAAGTCTGCGCATACTTGTTTTACTTCACAAAATGGTTTCGCTTATATTTTTGGTGAAAATCGGGGCAATAAAGGAGCTATCATTTTAGATATTCACTCCAATCCAATGGCGCCCGTTGAACTAGGTTGGTTTGACACGTGGTACGTTCATGATGGTTACGAACGAAATGACACTTTGTACCTTGCGCACATATACGATGGTTTTTTTAGTTTGGTAGATGTTTCGGATAAATCAAATCCTGTTTTAATTGCAACACATCCAACACCTAATAATTTCGCACATAATATTTGGCCTTCAACTTCAGGGAAATATGTTTTTACTACGGATGAGGTTTCGGGAGCTTTTATTGGATGTTATGATATTTCAAATCCTTCCAATATTACCAAAGTTGACCAAATTCAAAATTCCCCTGGAGCTGGTGTAATCCCTCACAATACCCATGTTAAAGGAGATTATTTGATTACCAGTTATTACTCAGATGGGGTAATTATTCACGATGTTACTTATCCGTATAACATTGTGAAAGTGGGAAGTTACGATACTTATCCAGGTCAAACGATTGGTTATGATGGTGACTGGGGTACGTATCCCTTTTTTCCTTCTGGAACGATCATATGTTCGGATATCACCCAAGGATTATTCATACTGCAACCACATTATGTAAAAGCCAGTTATTTGGAAGGAATTGTAACGGACGCGTCAAACGGAAATCCTCTGAATGATGTAGAAGTGCAAATAATAAGTAACGATCAAAAAGAACGCACTTCTTCAAATGGATTTTATGCCACAGGTAAATTTCAAACGGGAAATGTTTCTGTTTCATTTTTTAAAGTAGGGTATTATCCACAAACGTTAACAGTTGACTTGCAGCAAGGAATCATCACGAATTTAAACGCTCAGTTAGTACCCATTCCACCTTTTGGTTTGCATGTAAGTGTTACCGACAACAACGGAGTGCCACTTTCTGAAGTGAACATTCAATTGGAATATCCTTTGATTACACACGAAGGAACAACTAACGGACTTGGTGAACGAGAATTTGCGCTGTATTATGCAGGAAATTATCATGTAACCATCGGGAAATGGGGTTACATAACGCAATGTCAGGATGTTTATCTGGATTCAAGTGTGATGACATTGAATTACCAATTGGAAAAAGGGTATTACGATGATTTTGAATTTGACTACGGTTGGGCAGTAAGTGGAACAGCAACGACTGGAATGTGGGAAAGAGGAAAGCCGAATCCAACCAATAATACGGTTATGGGAGTGGACGCTGATTTCGATTGTGGAGACCAAGCATTTGTAACAGGTAACGACCCGAATTTCAATCCTGATTTTGACGATGTAGATGGTGGAAATACCTTTTTGACTTCACCACAAATGGATTTGACAACTTATGCCACGCCTTACATTAATTATACGCGAGCATTTTATTGTTACCACGGGCCTCATTTAATGGACGATACCTTGCGCATTTATATTTCCAATGGAACAGATGTAGTTCTAATTGATCAGGTGGGTGCGCCACAAGGAAACCCGATGCAATGGGAAAATGTGAGCATTCCAATTAACGGATTATTACCCATAAATTCAACCATGCAGATATTCGTTCGTATTTCAGACGATGCACCCAATATAAATGTGACTGAAGCTGCTTTTGATTTTTTCAGGGTGACGAATGCAAGTACGCTCTCAGTTGAAAATAATGAAGAAATACAATGGCTTGTTTTTCCTAATCCAACAAGAAATACATGGACGCTTTCAGGTTTGAAAATGGGGGATGAATTGATTGTTTTTGACTTACAAGGCAAGTGTATTTATGAAAAGAAAGTTACTGAAAATACGAGTGTAATCGATGCCTCCAATTGGGAAAATGGCGCCTATTTAATACAAAGTGGTTCACAGACCAAACGAGTTTTGAAATACTGAATGTGAAAAGTTACTGAAGTAATGAAAATGTAAACAACTTAAATCTACTATTTTTGAAGCAAACAAACTTTATGCAACCAGCTATTTCGATTGTTATTTCATTGTTTAACGAAGACGAATCACTTCCTGAATTGTATTCTTGGATCAAACGAGTCGTGACCGAAAATCAGTTTACCTACGAAGTGATTTTTATCGACGATGGAAGTAAGGACAATTCGTGGAATGTAATCGAAGAAATTGCTGCCAACGACAAGCATGTAATTGGAATAAAATTTCAGCGTAATTACGGTAAGTCTGCTGCAATGCATACTGGATTTCAGAAAGCTACAGGTCGAGTTGTCATTACAATGGATGCTGACTTACAAGATTCTCCTGATGAAATTCCGGAATTATACCGTATGATTACTGAAGATGATTTTGATGTAGTTTCTGGTTGGAAAAAGAAACGCCATGATCCTATCACAAAAACGCTTCCAACAAAATTATACAATTGGGCAGCTAGACGTTTAACAGGAATTTACTTGCACGATTTTAATTGCGGTTTAAAAGCCTACAAGTTAGCCGTTGTGAAAAGTATTGAGTTATATGGCGACATGCATCGATACGTTCCGCCGCTTGCAAAATATGCAGGATTCAATAAAATAGGGGAGAAAGTAGTTCAACACCAAGCTAGAAAATTCGGTGTTTCGAAATTTGGTATCGATCGCTTTTTACATGGTCCATTGGATTTGATGACGGTTGCGTTTATGGGTAGATTTGGCAAGAAACCCATGCACTTTTTTGGCGCTTTTGGAACCTTAATGTTCTTTATTGGCGCTGGAATCGCACTCTATTTAGGGATTGATAAATTGTTCTTTCACAAAACCGCTAGAAACATTGCCGAACGCTCCGAATTTTTTATTGGATTGACAGTAATGATAATCGGTTCACAATTTTTCTTGGCTGGATTTTTAGCCGAATTAGTTGGTCGCAATTCTTCCACGCGAAATCACTATTTGATTGAAAAAGAAACGGATCAAGAATGAAGTGGCAAATTGACCAAGAATGGACACTTTTTTTAGACCGAGATGGAGTGATCAATGAGCGTGTTTTTGGTGATTACATTCTTGATTTTAAAGACTTTTATTTTCGACCAGGCGTACTTGAAGCCTTGGCAAATTTTCGCCAAATTTTCGGTAGAATCATTGTTGTAACCAATCAACAGTGTGTGAGTTTAGGTAAATTGACGAAGGCTCAATTGGATGAAATTCATCAAAAAATGCAAGCTGAAATTGAATTAAATGGTGGTGGAATTGATGCGGTTTTTGTTGCCACAGAACTTAAAAATCAAGCTCCTTTTCATCGCAAACCTAACACAGCTATGGGCGAAATGGCAAAAGGTCTATTTCCTGAGATTGATTTTAATAAAGCCATTATGGTGGGTGACACAGATACAGATATTCAGTTTGGTAAAAAACTTGGCATGAAAACTGTATTGTTGCGAACCGAAGAAAAAACGAACGAAATAGCGGATTTAACGTTGGATAGTTTAATTGAACTAATGAATTATATACAATGAGAATACTACTTTTCTTTTTACTTATATTTTCAACTGCTTTTTCTCAAGTCAATCAGACGGATGCGAACGGTAAAAAACAAGGTCCTTGGGTGAAGTATTTTCCAAATAGCAAAGTAGTTCAATACAAAGGCCAATTTAAGGACGACACTCCTGTTGGGCAGTTTATTCATTACTATCCTTCGGGCGAAATTCGTATGATTATTGACCATATTCCTAACAGTCCAAGAAGCTATGTGACGTTCTATTTCAAGAACAAAGAAGTAATGACGGAAGGGCAATATTGGAACCAACAACGTGATTCTGTATGGGCAAATTTTGATCCAGGAGGATATGTGTTGAATGTAGAAAATTATAAAAACGATGTATTGAATGGCAAACGAACAACTTTTTTTGTGCAACCACAGGAAGCCGAAGGAAGAATGGCCGTTATGTCGGAAACAGAATATAAAAACGGAGTTCAAGAAGGTGTTTTCAAGGAATTTTTCTCCAATGGAAAATTAAAAAAGTTAGGTCAATACCTTGCAGGAAAGGAAACGGGTGAGTGGAAAGAGTACAATATTGATGGTGCTTTGGTTGGAAAAATGCGCTATAAAAATGGCTTGCTACATGGATGGGGATATGCTTTTAATGGAAAAGGTGAAGAAATAAATAAAGTGTTTTTTCACAATGGCGTAGAATTGAAAGGAAAGGAATTAGATCTATTTTTGGAAACCTGTCGAAAAAATAAGGTTGACCCAAATCAATAAGTTTTTTACATTTGAAGTATGAATCGTCGATTGGGAATACTCGTTTCTTTGTTAGTCATGATTTTGACAGTTACCGCATGTGAAAAAGAATTGTTGAATCCGCAGCAATTTATGTACACTTCGTACTACGAAATCAAACAAGGACGATACATTGATTACAAGGTCACTGAAATAACACACAACGAAGACGCGACCATTAAACACGACACTTCAAATTATTTTTTACGTTGCATTATTGGCGATACTTTTATTGATAACTCCGGTCGTGTTGCTTATGAATATATTCGAATGAAACGCTTTTCAGAAACGGAGCCTTGGGTGCAATGTGATTTGTGGTCGACAATTGCTGAATCGAATAGAGCTGAATTGATTGAAGAAAATCAACGAATCGTAAAATTATTTTTTCCTGTTTCAAAATATACGGAATGGAATGCAAATATGTACAATACTGACACCAAGATGAATTGTACGTATAAAAACATACATAAGCCTAAGTCTTACAATGGTTTATCCTTTGATAGTACGCTTGTTGTTAACCAAGATAGCTCGCGAAATCTAATTCAGTACAAACGAAAATATGAGGTGTATGCGAATCATTTGGGGTTGATAAAAAAATACTACAAAGATTTAGCGATTAGCAGTTTTGATACATTGAACATTAGCTCGGGAAAAGAGATTTTCATGGAAATAATTAACTTCGGCGAATAATCGCGGTTTTTGGAATGATACAGCACGAAGAGGTAAGATTTGATTGTTTGCATTTTAGAGGAGCAATTCCTTGTAAGCCAAATAAATTAGAAGGAGTAGATTGCACGAATTGTCAGCACTACAAAAAAATTGAAACACGTATTTTAATTATTAAGCTGGGTGCTTTGGGCGATGTGATTCGTTCTACGCCATTACTGAAAAAGTTAAGAAGTGTGTATCCTAATGCGCACATAACGTGGTTAACCCATTCACCTGCGATTTTACCTCAAAACGAAATTGAAGAAATTTTAGCTTTTAATTTTGTATCATTTTTCAATATTGAAAATACCCGATTTGATATTGCCATTAATTTGGATAAAGATAAAGAAGCCTGTCTTTTGCTGAATAAAGTTGATGCCAAGCAGAAATTTGGCTACGATTGGCAAGATGGACATTTAGCACCTGCAACTCCTTCTGCTCGACATAAATTAATGACCGGTTATTTTGATCATTTGTCGAAAGTAAACACGAAGAGCTATTTGGAGGAAATCTTTGAAATTTGTGGCTTTACATTTGAAAAAGAAGAATATGCCATTAACCTGAATGGAAAGTTAAGTGCAGAGTGGAAGCAAAAATTGGTAGCACTTGCAGGCGATAAAACAATAGTTGGGCTTAATACAGGTTGCGGGCCTAGATGGAATACGCGTTTGTGGAAAGACGAATATTGGATTCAAACAGCTAAACTTTTGCGTGAAAAAGGATATTTCCCTGTTTTCTTGGGTGGAGAACTTGAGCATGAAAAAAATCAACGCTTATCTCAGTCGGCTGACGTCTTTTATCCAGGACATTTTTCTTTGGAAGAATTCATTGCACTGACGGACGCATGTGATTGGATCGTGACGCAAGTAACCATGATGATGCACATTGCTACGGCCTTGAGAAAAAACATGGTGCTCATGAACACGATTTTCAATCCACATGAATTTGAATTGTATGGTCGTGGACAAATCGTTGGTCCTAAAAAACCTTGTGATTGTTACTTTGGCAACAGTTGTGTTCACAGCGAGCCTTGCATGATGAGTATTTTGCCCGAGGATATTTTGGCTGTCATAAACAAGGGATAATGAAAATAGTTTTTCTTTCTACTTTTTATCCATACAGGGGAGGTATAGCGCAATTTAATGCCTTGGTATATCGTGAAATGGAGAAAAAACACCAAGTTGAAGCCATAACTTTTTCAAGGCAATATCCCGATTTGTTGTTTCCAGGAAAAACACAGATGGTTTCTGAAAAAGACGATGCAGATGCTATTCCTTCCAAAAGATGGTTAGACACGGTCAATCCTTTTACATATTTGTCCACGGCTAGGAAAATCAAAAAAATATCACCGGATTTGATTTTGACTAAATATTGGATGACTTTCTTTGCGCCTTCTTTGGGATATGTTCTTGGGAAGCAAGCTAAAAAGACAATTCGCATTTCAATTTTGGATAATGTTATTCCCCATGAAAAACGCTTTTTTGATACGGCTTTTAATAAGTACTTTCTAAAAAGAAACGATGGTTTTATTGTCATGTCTGAAAAAGTCCGTGATGATTTACTTACAGTTCATCCAAACGCAAAGTATTTACTCATTCCGCATCCCATTTACAATCAATTTGGAGATAAACTAGAGAAGTCAGCAGCTCGAAAGCAATTGAATGTTCCAGTTGACAAAAAAGTGCTTTTGTTTTTCGGAATTATCCGCGATTATAAAGGATTGGATTTTTTGATTGAAGCCATGTCATTATTGGATGAATCTTATCATTTGATTGTTGCAGGCGAAGTGTATGGAAGTTTTGAAAAATACGAGCAACAAATTAGTGGCTTGGGACTAAAAGACCGAATTTCTATTTTTAGTCAGTATATTGATGATGCCGAAGTGAAAAATTATTTTTCAGCTGCTGATGTGTGTGTGTTGCCTTATAAATCGGCAACTCAATCTGGAATTACGAATATCTCATATCATTTCGAAGTACCAATAATTGCCACAAATGTTGGAGGTTTAGCCGAAACGATTGCTCATGGTAAAACGGGTTTAATTACTGATACTGTTTCTCCAAAAGGAATTTCGGAACAAATTACGGCTTTTTACTCTGATGAAAATGCAAATTCATTTGCAGAAAACATTCGTGCTCACAATCAGGAAAATAGCTGGCAGACATTTAGTGAAAAACTCTTAGCTTTCTATGAAACACTAAAATAAACGACGATTGTAACCAACTATTTTCCAAATACCTTGATTGGTAGTTGATTTTACGAATCGTAAATTCTATATTTGCACCCTTAATCAAAATTC